>LVWS01000006.1 GCA_002083365.1 Nitrospira sp. SG-bin1
GATTACTCCCACTTTGTCTGTTACAGGCCACTAGACACCTCAAGATCCATTATGTCAGTCGCCACGCGTCGGAGGATATGGTTCGTACCATGTTTATGGCTGTCAATCATAATTGGGATTACAAGAACGGCAGTGATAAAAAATAATACAAAGAGCACGTCAGCTCCCCTTCGTTATGAGCACAAGCACGTAAGTTCCGAGAGAGGCCGTTCCTATTATTACGTTGAGAAATGCCAACATATCAGGCCATTTCGCTCCCCCATGTTTGATTGCTGCTGACACCTTCGCAGTAACTAGTGTCGCGACGAGAATAGCTAGTAGGAGAACGAGGAGCTGTACTGAGCGCTGTGCTACTGGATCTTTCCCAATCGGTGGTAAGTCTTTGAGAAGAACTACCATGTTAACGCCCGGGAAAAGATCTGTATTACTAATAAGTTGGAGTGATGTAGCCGTAAGCACAGCACCAAATGTCATGATGCAGTTGTCTTACCCAAACTTGTGGAACAAGAACTCACCTGATGCAACGTCGCCGACTATGCACTTGACTGAGAGGCCACCACTCGTGATTATCAGGATCAGCCACGCATAGCTGTTGAGCTCAGGCATTAAGCCAGCATAGGACGCCCCATACGGTGCCCCTAGTGCAATCAAGAAAACGAGGAAGATGCCGGAGAGCAACTTGTAGACATTCATACCAGTAGTCTTGGCACCTCTGTAGCGCTTTTAGAAATTAGAGTTATTTACTTCTTCACCGGTACGCGGTTCGGAAACTCGTAGATGAATTTCAGCAGCATCTCACAGAACGAAATGAGCTCTGTCGCATCATCAGCTGTCATAAGCTTAATCTCATGACTAGCCTCGTTTCCCTTCTGCCTAATGTGATCAACCCAACCCTTTCCATTCGGAGGTACGTATCCACTACTGGCAAGGAACTCGACATAGCTGATGAAGCTCTCACCGGCCTTAGCGCCCTGAGCAACAGCTATGTGCATAAGAAGCTTCCGCGCGGCGAGCACTGCAGCGGTAGATGCGCCCACTGAAACGCATTTACGTGCTTCAACGTACAACTTTGATGTTTCGTCGGGTACATGTGCAACATCATTGCCCGGTACCACACCCGGCACCTGCCCCTGGTCTCCAAAATATGTAGGACGCGTGCAGTGAGGACAAATATAGACATATTCCTGGGGATGACTACCGGTGAACCATCCCTGACTCGATGAGATTCGGTTTCCGCAGTCACTGTATCCGCAAGTGAACTGCCGAGGGCTAGGCCCAGCTAGACTGGCCCAATCACGCCTTCTCATTGATACCCCCAAAATGATGATTAACAATTTTTAGCTGGACCTGCATAAACCAAGGACCTTCAGTTTCCCGTCTGTGTACAACATTATGCCAAATCGTTTCAGCAGCTTTTCAGTAATCCATCATTTTCCCTGCCCCGCTCGCTCAATTAGCTCCTTCAGCCCATTCAAATCCAATCACCCAGGCACCAGTTCGTTGCCCATGATGAAACCAGGAATTCCGGAAATGCCGAGCTCGCGGGCGAGAGTGCGATTCTTGTCGATGACGGCCTGCCACTTCGGATTGGCCATGTCCGCTCCCAGGCGTTTCGCGTCGAGGTCAATGAAAAGGCTAGATCGATGAAGCTCGACAGTTAAGCCCCACCAATATGAATTCTTAGGCAGATCTTTGTTCGACTACGTTCCCTACAACTTGCCACCCTGCCGCAATCGTGCCTGCTGACAAATCAGCGCCACAATTCCATTCAATAAAGTATCCGCCATTGACCACCTTCGTAAATTCGTCCTGGTCTCGAAGTGCCTCGAAAGCCTCATACTGAAGATATGGAATCACATCAAACCGACCAATACGACCCTCGTCTGCCACAATGGAGAGCACCCAGTTCTGAGATACGGCAGCGGGACTATTGTTACGGGTTCTTATACGAAGCAACGCCTTAGGCCGCGTCAGTTTCGATCTTGCCGGGAAGCTTGCTGAGGATCAGTTTTTGTAGCTCCACCTTGTTGGCGGCATTGTCGATATCAATACCTACCAGCCGTCCGCTCGAATCGTAATCGAGCACGACGCCCTCGGAAACTTCACGACTTTCCACGCTCGGTCTTTCAGAAAGATCGATATAAAGCGAATCAGTGTCTGGATGATAGTTGAGTTTCATGGTTGAAACCCTCGATCCGGAAATGCATTGTGAATCGTCACCTTGTCCTCAAGTGTTATGACTCTTAGATAGCGGCCGCCGAGTTCAGGAATCGCCGCCCAAAAGCGGTACCGGTTGTGCTCCTGTGGTTCTGATCGGATGGAATGCTCCAGCACGAATATGCACCATTCCTTCTTTATGTATGGGCGCTTCCGGAGAACCTCTTGCTCGAAATATTCCGTGAACTTATGCTGAGCCATGACCCTTGCTAAACATCACCGCCTGTCTACTCCCCGACTTTGTGGGCATTCTGTCCGGGTCTCTACACAAGAGAGAAAAGCGACCTCACCAGTTTGCGGCGAACAAGTCTACTAAAAATGTCCAGTGTTTATCTACCGATCTGTTTGGCATTACTCATCTGTTGTGTCGCTTCATGACGCTCAACCGCGGCCCAACGCCGCCCTTGAGCCCAGTGAGCAGGCAACTCTTTATGATGAATCTCGATCCATGCAACAACCGGTTTGTGCTTAGTGGGGAGGCAACCTGCCGGCCAGAAGCGTTCCGGCAGGAATTGTGTACACTGTGCCGGTGCATTGCCAACAATTCGTCACTTCCCATGTCCCCCCCGGGCAATTAACTCCTTCAGCCCCTTCAAATCCAACCACCCTGGTACCAGTTCGTTCCCCACGATGAAGCCCGGTGTCCCCGAGATGCCGAGCTCGCGGGCGAGGGCGCGATTCTTGTCAATGGCAGTCTGCCACTTCGGATTGGCCATGTCTGCTTCCAGGCGCTTCGCATTGAGACCGACTTTCACGGCGATCTCCAAGATGGAGTCCTTGGTCATGTCGGCGTGGGAGGCGAGCAACGCTTCATGGAAGGCTTGGTGCTTGCCTTGTGCTTGAGAGGCGAGTGCCGCCTTGGCCGCGAGTTCCGACGGTTCGCCGAGAATGGGAAAGTCCTTGTAGACCACCCGCACCCGCGGATCGACCTTCTGCAGTTCCGTGACGGCCGGCGCCGCCTTCTTACAGTATCCGCAGCGGTAGTCATAGAACTCCACCAGGGTGATCTCGCCCTTGAGATTGCCGCTGACCGGTGACGCTGGATCGTGAAGCAACTCGTTCTGCTTCGTCGCGAGAGCCGCTTTTTGACGCTCTTTCTGTTCCGCTTCGCGTTTGGCGTCCATCGCCTGCAGTGATTGAACGATCACTTCCGGATGGGCACGAATGTATCGCTCGATGGCAGCGTCATTGACATCCTGAGGAACCACCGACATATTCCTGGCGTCCTTAGCCATGGTGGAGCAGCCGGACACGAAAATAGCTAGGCTGGCTACGATACATAGCGAACACAAAAAGTAGATCCGGGTCTTGACACTGTTCATGGATACGTCTCCTATGGTCTTCTCCCCATTCTTATCGATATCCCTCCCCGCTCGTGCCTCCACCAAAACCGCCCCAGTTGCCGCCGAAGCCGCCTTGGCCGGTTCCCCAATACTCTCCTTTTTGGATCCGCCGATAGGGGTGCCGTAAATCCGGCCGACTCAGCCACCAGAAAAACGAGACGATCGCCACGGTCGTGCCAAGCGTAATCCAGACCCCGAGGCCCTTAATCCGAGGCCTGGATGGAGGGGTGAACCTCACCTCTTGCGCCGGGGTCGCCAGCGCGACCGCGGTGCGATAGAGCCCTTCCCCGAAATGTCCTCGCTCGATGGCCGGTTGCAGATAGAGGCGACTCACCTCGGTCCTGACATCCGGCGTGATGACCGGAAACATGTGGCGCCCCAAGGCCATCGCCGCCTGTCGCTCCTGCACCGCCACCAACACCATCAGCCCATGTTCCTGCTGCGTCGAGCCGATCTGCCATTTCTCATACAGCGCGTCGGCATAGTGCTTGGCGGATGGATACGGTTTGATGCTGGGGACCGTCACAATCACCATCTCCACGCCGCTCTTCTTTTCGAGGTCGATGCAGACGGAGCGGATACGGTCTTTCCACTCCGGCCCCACCACTTGTGCATGATCGCTCACGTAGCCGATGGGGTCCGGCAGAGGAACCCGTTCCTTGGGTCGTTCGTACAACGACGCATGGGCCTGCGCCGCCGACAGCACGAAGACCAGGCTCAGCCAGACCGCCTTTCTCCATGCTGTTTCTGGTCTTGTTCCAATCACGTGATCCGTGCTTCCGCGGCCGTGACAAGCCGATTCAGGCTCTCGAGGTAGCGATCCATGAGTCTTGGAATTTCTTTCTGTCCCGGCGAAATCTGCCCATGTTTGAGCAAGAGCGCGTCGTGAAGCCCGGTAAGATTGATCGCTAAATGAGATTCGACATCTTGAATGAGGGATTCTCCATGCGCCAGCACAGGACGTCCCCACAGCCGTTGGAGTCCTCGGAGGGCAGGCAGGAGCGCCGTGATGGAGAGGGTCAAGAGAATCGTGATGGCCTCTTCGGTGCTTCGGCCTTCCACGAGGCGCTGACGGAGACGAAGCAGATTCCCTCGTAATGCCTGTACCACCTCCGCGGCCAAGTTCCGCGCATCGATCTTCAGACCCACGAAGGGATCTTGTCCCCACAACAATCGATGGGATTCGTGGATATCCTGATATTCAAGGGGGAACGCGAACGAAGCGGACTGAAGATCCTCCGCCGTCAGGAACAGGGGGACGACCACCTGTTCTTTGCTCCACCGCTTGTGAATGCCGTCATATTTTTTCAATACAGAGAGGTCATAAGACGACATCACCAACAGCAGATTGAGATTGGAGCGACCCGGCAAAAATTCGCCCCGTACCGCGCTGCCATATAACAGGATCCCCTCCAATTCATTGCCATAGACCCTTGTCACATCCTTCACGTATGACTTTAAGAGTGCCTGTGTCTCTTCAGGCAATCCGTCTATCGTCCAGTCGACCGACTGCATGGAGTTACTGCGTGCCTCTCGCCGCCATATCGCGATGGGGGGCTGAAGGATCCGGCAACAATCCTGCCGCCATCAAGCGATCCATCATGCCGAACGGAGGCTCCTTGCGGAGTCCGGCTGTGGTGGTTAAGACTCGATATCGGAGTCGTGGGTTACGGTCCAACGTGCTGAAGACGCGGTTCCGGAGAAACGCGATGATCGGATTTGCCGTGTTCCAGAAGAGCACCTGCTCGTCGGCCAATTTTTGCAACATGGTAACCTGAGGGCGACGTGTACGTTCATAGGTCTTTAGTTTTTCAGCGGAATAATCGTTCATCGCCAGACATTCAGGCAGAAGCTCTGCTAGCGCCATCGCATCCACCATCGCCTGCATGCGGCCCTGCGAGGCGTGAGGATTCATCGCATGCGCCGCATCGCCGATCAGCACCGCCCCCTCGGCCACCCATGTCGGAGTACGAACGCGACCCGTCGGCATGAACGCGGTCTGCCTCCAGTCGGTGAGCGTGCGGAAGATCGCCTCATTGGACGGGTCAATCGCGATCCATGCATCCTGTAAAGCAGTGATACCCCTCTCTTTCACCTGCTCATAGGAACCGGCCTTGATCATGTAGAACGCATAGACCTTATCGCCGGCGGCGGGAAACAAGCCCAGGATCGTTCGCTTGCCGACAAAATACTTCGCCTCTCCCATAGGAATCGCCGCGTCCAACAGAGCGATCAAATATCCTTGCGGATAGAGATGAAGGTCAGTCTGGATCTCCAAGGCTTCGCGAACCTTGGAGAATGCTCCGTCGGCACCCACGACCACTTTGGCCTTGATTGTCCTTTGGTCTTCCGCCTGCTTGGCAGTCAGCCCAACGACTCGCCCATTCTCACGAAGGAGACCTGTGAATGCCGATCGATACCGCAATGAAACCGAGGGTTCGCGCTCGATCGCGCTCAGAATGGCATGGTGCGCCACATTCGGTAACGTGACGACGGCTCGATTGTACGGCGGAGGCAATTCGCTGTAGTCGACAGTGCACAGCCGCTGTCCACCGACACGACAAAAATGAAACTTATGGACCGTTCGGGTGGACTGGGACGGCAACTTATTCAAGAGTCCCAGCCGGTCAAGCACCTGTTGCCCGTTGGGTTGCAGGATTTCACCGCGTAAGCCCTGCGGCGGACCGGGAGCCTGCTCCAAGACAATCGTCTTGATTCCTTTCTGTGCCAGCGCCAAGGCCAGTACAGCCCCGCCCCCACCGGCTCCGACCACGGCAATGTCGGTTTCTTCGACCATTGTTTCTCAGCCCGTTTCAACCATCGAGATGCCGTGCCACCTTACCCTCAACATCCCTACTTTTTCCACTCCTGGAATCGTTCCTGGTCTTTCCACATCGAGAGGAACTTTTCCCGAGCTTTCACGGTCATCGCGTGGTCTCTGATGATGTCCAGCCGTTCATCATTGTACTGATTTCCACTCGTCGTCTGATTCATCGACCCGTTGGTATTGATCTCGTCGTCGATGACGACTTGCTTCAGATGCATGAGGCTCTCATGTTGATTGATCCTGATCGGAATCCCTGCTTCCCGCAATGCGGAGAGAGCCGTTCGTTGTTTCGGATCGTTGAGACGTTCCCGATCGGTGAGGATACGCACGTCCACACCGCGCCGTTTGGCCTCAACCAGTGCTTTGACCGAAAGGGGAGACGTCAACCCGTAGGACGCGACAAAGATGGATCGCTTGGCGCGATCATAGATCCGCACAAGATGTTCGAGCGGCCTATCCTCCGGGCCATACCACACTTCCACCGAGGCCGCCAAGGTCTCCGCACCGGACCCAAGCAGAACGGCCGCCAGTAGCCGGATGATGATCGCTCGGCTGTACCAAGGGAAACGATGAAACGCCGAAGGCCGACTCATTCCAGTTCGAAGAGGTCGCGGAAGTGGTCCTCAGACGACTCCCAGGCCTGGGGGGCATGGACTTGAAGCCATTGTCGGACGTACTGTTTCTGGGTGGGCGTCAGCAGTTGCTTGATTTGATGAGAACGCCCTTGAAGCGGATGCAGCAAACTCACGTGTCTTTTCACATCCAGCATCGCGGTTCGGACGTACAGATTCGTGAAGGTCGAAGGCGTTTCCTCCGTCCCTTCCCCTTGCACCCATACCGAGAGAAATTTGTCCAAGACCAGTCCTGCACTGTCCAGCGCCGGTTCGGTATCATGAAACAGCTCGTTTTCGGATTCGGTTAACGGAGTCGATTCCGTGGCGCGAAAGAGAAAATTCTTTTTCCACATCCTGCGTGTGACGTCCTGAGAATTCTCGTCAGAATCCGTTCACCCTGACCTGTCGAAGGCCGCTCGACTTCGGCCATTCCTTTCATGGTTCGACGAGCTCACCATGAACGCATCCATCGGGACACTGCGCTTGCTTCACTTCAACGTCCTTGCAGGCGGCATAGTGGCGACGAGCTGGATCAAAGTCAAGTAACCCCGCTTCGAGTCGGCACTCCTTTTTAACAGGGGCGTTGCATGAATCCTATTCAGCGTTGCTGTCTCTCACGTCCAGACGTAGCCTTGACAAGCAGCGTATGCCTTTGCTACGTTCAAAATTCTTTAATCTCTAAGCCAACTTGGGAGAATCCGTGCAGGTCAAGATCAATGGAAAGCCCGAAGAGATCCAAAACGGAACCGTGCTCGATTTGCTAAAGACCAAGAACATCGAACCGCAGATGGTCGCCGTCGAGATCAACGACAAGGTGTTGGATCGTGACCATCTTGCCACGACCCACCTCAATGAAGGAGACCACGTGGAGTTCCTCTTTTACATGGGAGGGGGTCGGTGAGCACAATGCCGCACAAAGATATCACCGAACTGATCGGCAAGACCCCGCTTGTCCGCTTGAACCGTCTGTCGAAACCTGGTTCGGCGACGATTTACGGAAAAGTCGAGTTTTTCAACCCCGGCGGCAGCGTCAAGGATCGAATCTGCCTCAACATGATCAACGAGGCGGAACGCCAAGGCAAGCTCAAGCCGGGCGGGACCATCGTTGAGCCGACCAGCGGAAACACAGGTATCGGGCTGGCGTTGGTCGCGGCAGTGCGCGGATACAAACTGATCCTCGTGATGCCGGAAAGCATGAGCATGGAACGGGCGAGCTTGCTGTCGTCGTATGGAGCGCAGCTGGTGCTGACACCAGCCTGGGAGGGCATGAAAGGATCCATTAAGGAAGCGGAAAGTATCCTGGCCCAGAACCCGTCGTACTTTATGCCCGATCAATTCTCGAACCCGGCCAACCCTGCGATGCATAAGATGACGACGGCATTGGAAATTTGGGACGCGCTCGAAGGAAAAATCGATGCCTTTGTGGCCGCCGTCGGAACCGGCGGGACCATCACGGGATGCGGTGAAGTCTTCAAGGAACGGAATCCCCAGGTCAACGTGATCGCGGTCGAGCCGGCGACCTCCCCGGTCTTGTCCGGCGGCGATCCGGGCCCGCATAAGATTCAGGGAATCGGCGCGGGTTTCATTCCCAAGGTTCTCAATCGTAAGATTCTCGACCGCGTCATCACCGTAACGGATGACGAGGCCTATCAGACCGCGAAACAGCTTTCGAAAAAAGAAGGCCTGCTGGTGGGCATTTCCGCCGGCGCCAATGTATTCGCCGCCCAAAAGATCGCCGACGAGTTGGGACCCGGCAAGAACGTCGTCACGATCCTGTGCGACACGGGCGAGCGCTACATCAGTATCGAGAAATATTTCAATATCTGATCGTCAGCCAACTTAGGAGGGATGCTCAAAACGGCATGGTCGCCAGCGAGGCCGCAGGCAAGGCGCACGGCGCGATAAAGAAAGAGCGCCAAGTCTGTGCGCGCCGGCGAGACGGTAAGCCGGCAGTGTCTTTGTTCATTTTCAGCATTCCCGATTGACATGGACTTCACCGAAGAACAGATCAACCGCTACAGCCGACATATCCTGTTGCCTGAGGTCGGCGGCAAGGGACAGAAGAAGATCGCCAAGTCCCGGATTCTTCTCGTCGGTGCCGGAGGTCTCGGCTCGCCGGCCGCGCTGTATCTGGCGGCAGCAGGTGTCGGCACGATTGGGTTGATCGACAGCGATGTCGTGGACCTGACCAATCTCCAACGCCAAGTGCTCCATCATACCCCTGACGTGGGACGCCCCAAGGTGCTGTCAGGGAAGGAAAAGATCCAGGCTTTGAACCCTGATGTCTCGGTATCGATGTATGAAGAGCGGCTCACGGCGGGCAATGCGCTCAAGATCTTCGGCGACTACGATGTGGTGATCGACGGGGTCGATAATTTCCCGGCGAAGTTCTTGATCAACGACGCCTGTTTCTTCGCCGGCAAGCCGCTGGTCCATGGCGGCATTCTGCGATTCGACGGCCGTGTCACGACCATCATTCCGAAGAAATCGGCTTGCTATCGTTGCGTGTTCAAAGCCCCTCCGCCGCCCGGTTTGGTGGCATCCTGCCAGGAGGCCGGCGTGATCGGGGTCTTGGCCGGCATTATCGGGACGATTCAGGCGACGGAAGCCTTGAAGCTGGTCCTCGGAATCGGACGGCCGCTGACGGACCGGCTGCTCGATTTCGATGCACGCAAAACCCAATTTCGAGAAATCAAAGTCCGCCGTAATCCGAAGTGTGCGCTCTGCGGCGAACATCCCACGATTACCGAACTGTTCGACGATGGGGACCCCTATGCCGGATGTTCCGTGCGTCCATCCGCATAGGATTTGAGAAGGTGGTGCGACGATGAGCAAAATGAAAGCGCTGGTGTGCCGGGAGTGCGGCAAGGAATACGCCACGAAGGCGATCCACGTCTGCGAAATGTGCTTCGGTCCACTCGAAGTGAAGTACAACTACGACGAGATCAAACAGACAATTTCGCGGAAGAAGATCGCGGATGGGCCACACAGCATGTGGCGGTACCTCGACCTGCTGCCGGTCGAAGGCACGAACTTCGTGGGACCGCATGCCGGATTCACCCCGCTCGTCAGGGCGAAAAACCTGGGTGCGTATCTTGGGCTCGACGAGCTCTACATTAAAAACGACACGGTCAACCATCCGACCCTGTCGTTCAAAGATCGCGTCGTCGCCGTGGCCCTCACGCGCGCACGAGAGCTCGGCTTCGAAACGGTCGCTTGTGCGTCCACCGGCAACTTGGCAAATTCCGTGTCGGCTCACGCCGCCTCCGCCAATCTGCATTGCTACGTCTTCATCCCTGGAGACCTGGAAGCCGCAAAAGTGCTCGGTAATCTGATCTACAAACCGCACGTCGTCGAGGTGGAAGGCAACTATGACGATGTCAATCGGCTCTGCAGCGAGATTGCCGGGGAACATGGCTGGGCGTTCGTGAATATCAACATCCGTCCCTACTATGCGGAAGGCTCCAAGACCCTTGCCTTTGAGACCGTGGAACAACTGGGGTGGAAAACACCCGATCAAGTCGTCATCCCGATGGCGTCAGGCTCCCTTTTGACCAAGATTTGGAAGGGCCTGCACGAGATGAAGTATGTGGGATTGATCGACGAAGTCCGCACGAAGATCAATGGCGCCCAGGCGGAAGGCTGCTCGCCGATCTCCACCGCATTCAAGGCGGGGCGCGACTTCTTCAAGCCCGTCAAGCCGAAGACGATCGCCAAATCGCTCGCCATCGGCAACCCGGCCGATGGGTACTACGCGCTCAAGGCGACCGGCGAGAGCCATGGTTCCATGGACATGGTGACGGACGAAGAAGTGGTGGAAGGCATCCAGCTGCTGGCCCAAACCGAAGGCATCTTCGCGGAAACAGCCGGAGGTGTCACGATCGGCGTGCTCAAAAAGCTTGTCAAACAAGGGGTCATCAAGAAAAACGAGGTGACGGTCGCCTATATCACGGGCAACGGATTGAAAACGCAGGAAGCGGTCATCGATGCCGTCGGACGGCCGACCCGTATTCAACCCAGCCTCGTCGCGTTTGAAAAAACGTTTAAAATGGGAAAGAACGGTGGTGGTGACGCATGATTAAAGTTCGCATTCCGACTCCGCTTCGTCCCTTGACCAAAGGCCTGGGCGAGGTCGAGACCAAAGCCGGCAGCGTCGTGGAGATGATCGAAGCGTTGAACAGCGCTCATCCCGGCATGAAGGATCGTCTCTGCGATGAAAGCGGAGAGCTCCGTCGCTTCGTGAACATATACGTCAACGAAGAAGACATCCGTTTTCTCAAGGGGAAAGACACGTCTCTCAAGGACGGCGATGAGGTTTCCATCGTCCCGGCGATCGCGGGAGGGTAACCATGGCACACTTACGGTTCCATATTCGATTTCCCGAAGACAAGATTCGTGAACCGATTATTTATCAGATCGGGCGCGAGTATAACGTCGTGACCGATGTCAGACGAGCCGATGTCCGCGAGACGACCGGATGGGCCGACCTGGAACTCTCCGGCGATACCGCGGAAATCGAACGGGCCGTCGCGGGGCTGCGCGCCAAAGGTTGTGTTGTCGATCCGATCGAACTCAACGTGGTTGAATAACGATGGATTTGTCCGAATCGGAAATTCAACGTTACAGCCGCCACATCATTCTTCAGGATGTGGGCGGCAAAGGCCAACTCAAGCTCAAACGGGCCAAAGTCCTGCTCATCGGTGCGGGTGGGTTGGGCTCTCCAGCCGGTCTGTATCTCGCCGCCGCCGGCATCGGGACGATCGGCTTGGTCGACGGGGATGTCGTGGATCTCTCGAACCTCCAACGACAGATCATGCACTCGACTGCGACGCTCGGCCAGCCAAAGGTTGAATCCGGCCAAAAAACACTGTCGGCGATCAATCCTGAAATTACGATCAATGCCTATCATCAGTTGGTCGATGCCGAGAACATCCTCCCGCTCGTCTCACAATACGATATCGTGCTGGACGGATCGGATAACTTCACCACGCGGTTCTTGGTGAACGACGCCTGTTTCTTCGCCAAGAAAACATTGATCTCCGCCAGCATGTTCCGGTTCGAGGGGCAGTTGACGGCGATCAAGCCCCACCAAGGCTATCCCTGTTACCGATGCCTTTATCCCGAACCTCCGCCGGCCGGTCTGGTCCCGAATTGCCAGGAAGCCGGTGTGCTGGGCGTCCTTGCGGGCACGATGGGCATTCTACAGGCATCGGAAGCGATCAAAGAGATCCTCGGCATCGGAGAAACGATCGCGGATAAACTCTTGATCTACGATGCGCTGGAGATGAAATTCCGCAAAGTCAGTCGTCCTAAAGATCCGGCCTGTCCTCTGTGCGGCCCGAATCCCAAGATTAAGGATCTCAGTCTGGACTACACCGTTACCTGCACGATCTAACGTGACCGACCTCGTCATTCCCCGACATATCCTCGACGACATCATCGCCCATGCGAAGGAGTTGACTCCATACGAATGTTGCGGGCTGCTGGCTGGAACTAATGGCGTGGTCAGCCGCCTCTATCGCATTAAGAACATTGTCGCGATGGAAGGTGCGCAAAACCTCTCGTCCTTCGATTCCGCCAAGGCCGCGCATCTCGAGCGGCTCTCGCCGGCTGAGCGCGCGGAAATCGCTTTTGTCATGGACATGCAGGACTTTTCATCCGCCAAGAAGGACATGCGCAATAACGGACTCGATCTGCAAGTCGTCTATCACTCACACCCCCACGATCCGGCCCGTCCCTCGGTGACCGATATTAAAATCGCCACCGACTACGAAGAAATTTGGCCTAAGATCAACCTGCCCCTTCCCGCGTACCTCCTGGTTTCACTCATGAGCGCGGAACCGGACGTCAAAACCTATTGGATCCAATCCGGTCGTGTTTCTCCTGCCCACGTGCTCATCCGCTAAGCTGAATTTTTGCGGTTCACATCGTCGCCGGAATATAATAATGTTCTCCTGTAACCTGAATCGGGAACAGTGGACATGCCTGCTCGGCGACCACTCAGCTATGTCTTCATTTTTGCGCTGTCCGTGGCCGCTTTGCTGCCAATATCGGTCTTTGCCGAAGACCGCAGTTTTTACAGTCCGGTGATTTACATCGATAAGGAACAGAATCAAATCCTGATCTCTACGAGTGCAAGCGTGTTCTATGTTGAAGTGCCCGATGCGGCAAAGCCGCATATCGAGAAGCTTCCGCTTTCAGGCCTCGTGGATTTTGTTGTTGAGATGCGAGGTGAGGATAAGCGACCGCTGATTAAAACCTGGAAGGTCAAATCAGGCGAATCGACCTGCATGTACTTTAATGGGAAGGAGTGTAAATAAGGATGGGACCATGTCTTCAGCGGCGTTTTCCCCATCAGGGCTCATACACATCACTACGATGCCCGATCGTCAGCACCAGAACTATCACTTCTTTTTTTCTGATCTTGTAAAGAATACGCCAATCACCAACTCGGTAAGACCACCGGTCGCTCAGGAGCCCCGTCAGGCGTTTCCCCAATTCAGGATACTCTGAAAGGCGGACGATCGCCCGCCCAACCCGGTCTTTGACTGCTTTATCCAGTTTGGCAAGACGGTGTGCCGCTTCCTCTGTGTAGAGGATACGATACGTCATTTGAAGATGTCTTCGTGCTCGACCAATCGCTGGGCACGTTCATCCTCTTCCGCTTTCAACAGAGAAAGCATGAGCTTCTTATCTGCCAAAATCTCGAGCGTCTCGAGTTCTTCAGGAGACAAGAGAACAGCCGACGCAGCACCATTCTTGGTGATAATCACCCGTCCACGTTTTTTCTTGCGTAGGGAAGCCACCATTTCGGGCAAGTGCGCCCGCACATACGACACAGATGCGACCTTGGTCATAGTCGTACCCCTCCCCCCCATACTGTACATGATTGCGTACAAACTCACCAGAGAATTTTCGTGATGAGATGCGCAGCGAGGACGAACTTCCGTTGATCAAATCTAGAAGGTCAAATCAGGCGAGTCGACCTGCGCGTATTTCAATGGGAAGGAGTGAAATAACTCTCACTGTAACACCTCCCTACATAAGAAGAACCAAGAAGTAAGACAACACACCTATTGTCTCTCAATAAATTGAGAGACCGCTCTGGTCTCTGGCTTATGGCCCTGGAGATTCATACTGCGCCAACGATCAAACTCTGCCAGGCGCAAATCATTGGGTTGGCGCCAATCATCACTCCGGAAATATGTCCATGTGTACTCCTCAAGAAAATTAGCATCCAGAACAGTTACGAGATCATCAAGGTAACGATTCGTTAAACCATCCTTTACCCGCACTTCACGCCATAGATGTGCGCATCTCTTTCGAGCCTCAACTTCTTCCATAAACGTGTACTGATACGACGTTACCCCTGGATTCTGCTCAAAGAACTTTTTCTCCATCCAATGAGCACGTGATCCAGCATAGAATAACCATGGTGCAAGTATCTCCTTGGGCGTTGAGGGATCAACTACGATCTGGAATTTCGAGTCTGAAACTGAGCCGGTATGGCTTGTACATGCTAGGAGCGATGAGAAGAGGATACCTCCTAAAAGGTACCGATAGGACATCGGTAATTCTCCATTGCTGTTCAGGCCCTAAATTCCCCTTAGGATTCGCTGGCTCACAAAGAAAGCTAACGGGAATTCTGGAAAGAAGGAAAATTTAACTACGCTACTCCCCGCTGCCGGCCATGTCGTCGATGAGGGGACGATTGATGTCGGTGCAGCCGATGCAGATCGTATCGAAGAGCGCTTCGAAGTCGGCGACGAAGTTTTTCTCATCCGGAAGCTTTTCACTGACAACCTGGGCATAACAGGTTTCGCACAGCATCATCAGGCCCCGCGACACTCCGACCGTTTTTCTTCCCGCACTACCAGCCATACCGATTACACCGATCCTTTTTGGAGGGCCACGAAAAAATCTTCCGCTTCAAGATCGATTCCGCACTGCTGACATTCGTACGGAACGTCCGGTTCCGGCACGTTCAACGGAGTTCGGTCGATTCGCCCACGACAGACATGGTAGAACCGCCCGCGCGCATGTTCGTCATCCATCGGATCACTTTCGTACAGCAGGACCATTGATCAACCGTATCCCCTTGTTCGCTCTAAGCGAGTATACCGAGCTCCGCTTCGGACCCGCAACTACCCGAGTCAAGACATGCTGAGGTTGAAAACGACTACTGTCCCGCGCACTACACCTGAAACTGAGCTTCGTACAAGCCAGCGTAGACTCCGCCTCGACGGAGCAGTTCATCATGTCGGCCATTCTCCACTAACCGACCTTGATCGAGCACCACGATCCGGTCCACATCGTGAAGCGTGGAGAGTCGATGGGCAATGATAAACGTGGTTCGCCCCCTGGTGAGCTCGGTCAATGCTTCGCGGATTTTGACCTCCGTCTCCGTGTCGATATTGGATGTCGCCTCGTCAAAAATGACGATGGGCGGATCCTTCAACAGCACCCGGGCGATCGAGACCCGCTGCTTTTGTCCGACCGACAGTTTGACGCCCCGCTCCCCGATCCAGGTGTCATACCCTTCTGGCAACGCCGCGATGAACTCATGCGCCCGAGCGGCGCGTGCCGCCTGTTCCAGCCGAGACTGGTCTGCGTACAAATCACCGTACAGCAGATTGTCGCGAACCGTCCCGTTGAACAAGAAGGGTTCTTGTTGCACGAATCCGATCTGCTGCCGGAGGTATGCGATCGGTAGATCCCGGATATCCTTCCCATCGATGTAGATCGCTCCATCTGTGACATCGTAAAACCGCATCAGCAGCTTGAGCAATGTACTCTTTCCCGCTCCGCTCATCCCGACCAGTGCCACACGCTCACCTGCCGGCACAGTCGCTGAAAACCCTCTCAGTACTGGGACATCAGGTCGATAGCGGAAGTGGACTCGGTCGAATTGAACTTCACCCTGGGCACGATGGACCGGAGCAACTGCGCCGGGACGGTCCGCAACGTCCGGAACCGTATCCAGCACCTCAAAGACCCGCTCGCTCGCGGCGAGGGCATGTTGCAACATGTGATTGACCGAGTGGATTTGATTGATCGGCACGTAGAACATCGCCAAATAGGACAAAAACAAGACCAACTCGCCGAGCGTCAGACGGCCTTCCATGACTTCCCCGGCACCGTACCAAAGAATCAACACGGTCCCGAAGGCGCCGAGAAGAATCATTCCCGGCGAATACATCGACCATAAAACCATCGCCTTGAGATTCTTGTCGCTATAAGTCCGGCTCAGTCGGTCGAAACGTGCTTGCTCATGTCCCTGGCGGCCAAACCCCATCGTTTCCCTGATGCCGGACAAGGCATCTTGCAGATAGCCGTTCAGCTCAGCGGCGCTCTGTCTGGTCTCCCGATAATACCCATGGACCTTCGACGTAAACCAGCTCGCGGACAAGGCAAGCACCGGGATCGGCAAGAGCGAGAGGGCCGCCAGTTTCCAATTGAGCATGAACAAGAGTCCCGTGATCCCGATCAGCGTCAACGACGCCGTCAACATCCCTTCGAGTCCGTCAATGAAGATCCGCTCGACATGCTCCGTGTCGTTGGTCACCCGCGACATAATTTCCCCCGTCGACCGATTCTCAAAATAGGCGACGGACAAACGTTGGAGAGCGGAGAAGATATGCCGACGAAGATCGTGGACCACCGTCTGCTCAAGTTGATTATTCAGCCGGATCCTGAGCGAAGCAAACAGGTTCTTGAGCACATACGCGGCAATCAAGAGACCGATCGCCCATGGCAATACCGACGCTTGCTTCGCCTGAATCACGTCGTCGATGATGATCTTGATGACCCAGGGAGGCACCAGTTCCATTGCGGTCGCACAGGCCGCGCAGACAAGGGTCGTGATCGCGAGAGCGCGATGTGGCCGAAGATATCGCAGGACTCGAAAAAGAGGTTTCACAAGCGGTACAACACGAAGGCGGGCATCAAATCACGTTTGTCGGCTCTTTTTGCCAATACTGCGAAAACTCGTCGAGTTGCGTCAGAGTGGACATATCCGTCATGCGATCAAGAAAAACTTTGCCGATCAAATGGTCGAGTTCATGCTGAATACACACCGCGTACAATCCCGTCGCTTCGAAATCCAAAGGCTTGCCCTTCCGATCTAGCCCCTTGACCCGCACCAGTGAAGGCCTGGTCACTTTCCCTCTCAATCCATCGACACTCAGACAGCCCTCCCAATTTTCCACCTGTTCGGGCCCATAATACACGATCGAAGGGTTGATCAGGACGGTTTCGGGAAATCCTCCCTCTCCTTTGCAGCCCATCACGGCCAATTGAATCGAACGCGACACCTGAGGCGCTGCCAGTCCGATACCAGGCTCTTCATACATCGTTTCAAACATGTCGTCGATCAGCCGCTGGATCTCCGACGATTTGATTTCACGCGGATCGATCGGAGCGGCAATTTTCCGAAGGATGGGATTTCCCAGCTTGGCGATCTTCAGCATGGTTCCGCTTTTCAGTCTCATATCGTTATATTCGTAACATAGGAATCTCTTGCCTCGCAACCCGCCGTCACAGCCTCCGCTTCGATCTCCGCGGTTCTGGAATCTCAAAGATGTCCTTGTTGGCATCCCACCACTCGGTCCATTCGTTCGACCATGCCGCCCGATCCTGTTTGGTTGATGTCTCCCAATCGTGAAACTCGGTCTCATGGCGGGTCAGAATCCAAAGCGATTGCAATGCCGACAACGCCACGAACCGTTCGTCGTCGCTCACCATCGGAATCAAGATGGGGATGACCGCCTTCTGCCGAACATACCGTGCCTCGAACGCCGCTGCTTTTCGAACGGAAGGATTGGAATCCCTTGCCATGACTTCGATCGCCTCCGGGGCTTTCGTCGGATCCAATCGAACGGCGACGCGCAACGCATGCTCCCGCACCCGAGGGATTTCGCCGGACTCCTTCGCCGTCGCCACGAGAGCAGGTACCCCGGCAACCCCTTTCATCATCAGCAAGGTTTCTATGGCATTGTACCGCACGCGGGGACTCGGCATGCTCAGTGCTTGAACGAGGACGGGCACGGACGGCTCTCCCAAATGCACGAACTCACCCATCGCCCAGAATTCTTGTCTGCCTTCGAGCAACGGCAGCAACGCTTCCGCCCGTTTGAGTTCCTCGGGGCCGAGGGGGTTCTTATTGGGAGGAATCGAGACGTCCGGCACATCGGGATTCTCCGGCGGGCCCTCATAAGGAATTTGGACCGGCCATGTCCGCACCGGCTGATCGAACACCGTGGGAAGATGTTGAGCCTCCACGAAGCCGGCAAGAATAAGCACGGCGATGCTTGCATAATTGATCACGACCTATAAACTCCTCTTCATTTCAGTTCATCGCATACGGCATGTGGGGGGAGGTGCAATGTGATACGGCACGGATTCGGCAATCGGCTTGAGCAGTGGTCCACAACGGACCCGACGGTCGTCGGCCTTAGTCCAACCCTGAGTTGGCTTCTCGCAGATGTTTTCTCACACGAACTTTTTCATGATGCTTCCGGAGCAACTGCCGGCGGACCACCTCTTGGTTCTCTGCGACAATACGGACCAACCGATCCATATCCTCGGCATGATCCCGCACCAGTTCAGACAGCTTCTGGATCTGCCCCTCCAACTTTTCCAGGCGCCAGGCCATATTCCGCAACGGGTCCGAGGATTTTTCCGTAAGCTTCGTCATTCGCCTGGAATCGACTCGGGGGAGAGCTGCGACCACGACATCTCGCTTCATGCTCGCTCCTTTGTTCATGATCAACCGGTGTTCTGTCGGCTAGTATTACCCTCATGGAACGGGAAGTCAACGATTCCGCTTCCTTTCTATTTCCTGGAGGTCCTGCTAGAATCGCCCGATGAAGAACATTTTTACAATGGTATTGGCCGGCGGCAAAGGCGAGCGTCTTTTTCCGCTGACAGACCAACGTGCCAAACCGGCTGTTCCGTTCGGCGGAAAGTATCGCATCATCGACTTTACCCTGAGCAATTGCCTGAACTCCGGGCTCCGGAAGATTGTCGTCCTCATCCAATACAAATCGCACTCGCTGGATCGCCATATTCGGACGGGCTGGAATATCTTCAACGCGGAACTAGGCGAATACATCGCCTCCGTCCCTCCGCAGCAGCGTATCAGTGAAGATTGGTACCGCGGGACCGCCGACGCCGTCTATCAGAACATGTTTTTGATCGATGGAGAACACCCGGAATTCCTGCTGATTCTGGCCGGCGATCACATTTACAAGATGAATTACGCGGAGATGTACCACTGGCTCATCGCCAAGAGCGCGGATGCGGTCGTCGGCGCCATCGATATACCCGTCCAGGAGGCCACTCGTTTCGGAGTCATCGCTGTGGACGAAGACTATCGAATCACGCGATTCGATGAGAAACCGGCACATCCCATTCCCCTCCCCAACGATCCGACCCATGCTTTTGCGTCCATGGGCATCTACCTGTTCCGTACGAAGGCGATCCGCGAGCACTTGATCGCGGATGCGCGAGAAGGCAGCGCGCACGACTTCGGGAAAAACATCATCCCCCGGATGATCGAACAAGGACGTGTCTATGCCTTCAAGTTTCAAGATGCCAACAAGAAAGCCGTCAAATATTGGCGTGACATCGGAACGCTCGACGCCTACTGGGAAGCCAACATGGATTTGGTCGCCGTCGATCCACAATTCAACCTGTACGACCCCGAATGGCCGATCCGCACCTATCAAGGACAGTTCCCTCCGGCCAAATTCGTCTTCGCACAGGATTTCCAGGGAGGCCGGATGGGGGTCGCCCTTGATTCGGTCGTTTGCGGCGGCTGTATCGTTTCGGGCGGCCGGGTCCAGAACTCGGTGTTGTCTCCGAACGTTCGCGTGCAAGACCACGCGGATGTCCGTGAATCTATTATCATGGAAAATGTGACGATCGGCGCGCAGAGCCGTATCAGGCGTGCCATCATCGACAAAGATGTGACGATTCCCCCTCATACGGAGATCGGGTACAATCGAGAGGCCGACGCTCAGCGGTTTACCGTCACTGAATCGGGCCTCGTGGTCATCTCAAAGGGAATGAAGCTGCATGCCGCCGTCGATCCATCCGGTTGATCTCGTCACGGCCCTCCGCCACAAACATCTCACGCCAGCCATCGTGTTTCTGACGTCACGTCGGGCTTGCGACGAAGCCATGGAAACGTTTGACCATGCCGACCTCGTCCTTCCTCCGATACGACAGGAGGCGATCGCCGCCGCACTTGATCGGATCACGACTCAGCATCCCAGCGTTGCCGAGCACCCGCTGATTCCCATCGTCAGGCGGATCGGCATCGCCGCCCATCATGCCGGGCACTTGCCTTCTTGGAAAATCGCGATCGAAGAACTCATGCGACAAGGCCTCCTGGATGCGGTCTTCGCCACGACCACGTTGGCGGCGGGCGTCGATTTTCCGGCCCGCACGGTCGTGATCACTCAATCGAGCATCCGTAAATCCCGGGACTTCACCGACCTGACCATCGGCGAAGTCCAGCAGATCGCCGGGCGAGCCGGGCGCCGTGGGAAAGACCATGTGGGGTTTGCGATCGTCACGCCGTCTCCCTACATAGACCTGGCGGTTCTGACCAAGGGATTGACCGGACAGCCGGAAGCCATCGACAGCCAGTTCACGATCAGTTACCCGATGGTCTTGAACCTCCTGAAGGCCCATCCTCACGAGCAGATTCAGGGAATCCTGGCCAAGAGTTTCGCTCAATTCCAACTCAACCAACGCGCTGAACTCCTCGAGCAGAAGCTGGATGCACTCCATGTGCAAATGGAACCGATCGGCCCGCGCGTCTGTACGGACTGGATCACCCAATGGCAAACCTTCGACCACGCGCGAAGGCACCGCCACACGCGGCATCAGACGCACCGGTCAGAATCGCCTGAAATCTCAGCCCGATTGCCGTTCTTGACCCCGGGCCGCGTTGTGGGACTGAGCCGAGGACGGGGAATTGTCCTTCGCCAATATCGGAGCAAGGGTCAAAAGAATTCCATGCTCACCATCTTACGACCGGACAGCGCCGTCACCGAATGCCCGGTCACCAGCGTGAAAGAAGTGTACGACCGCACGTACGACTGCGCGGAGACACCGACCTATCCTTGGTGTTCTACCGAGACGTTCGATCGACTCAGCCATCAGCTGGAAGAGCTTCCGTCGCGTTTGCCGGTGCTTCCCATACTCGTATCCCCCGGCATCGAACCGCTGCCTGACGCCATCGTCCAATCGTTGGGCGACTTCCCCTGCCCCGCGTGCCCTTCACGACCGGCTTGTCAGAAGGACTTCCTGACGGCGTCACGGCTTCGTCAGGAACAACAGCGTCATACAAAATCGATACAAGCCCTGCGAACCAGCTTGTGGCATCGCTTCCAGGAGCGTGTGGAAGTGTTGCAGAAATTCGGGTATCTCACTCCGGCGACACAATTGACGATCGACGGAGAATGGGCCCGACTTATCCGGATCGATCATTCACTGCTGATTACCGAATTGATCCGCGCGGAAGCCTTTACAGGCGCTGATCCGTCCCTCCTCGCCGGTGTCTTGGCCAGTCTGGCCCATGATGATGATCGCCCTGGAGCGTTTCCGCGCATCAGTCCCGGGTTGAGTTCACTGTTGGGACAGGTTCGCAAATTGGCGGAAAGTTTATCACCCTACGAAGACCCTCCCCTCCTACGCGCCGATGTGGCCGCCTTGGTTGAACGCTGGGTGGCTGATCCTACCCTCACCTGGATTGGACTTTGTCGGCTGACCACGATGGCCGAGGGCGACATCTATCGACTCCTGGCCAGGACCTTGGAGTTTCTGTCGCAGGTACAGGCCCTCAAATCTACGCATCCCGGCCTTGCTGAATCCGCTTCCCAAGCCATTACGTTGATCCGACGAGGAGTGCTAGAGGAATTGCCGTGAGACGCCCAACATGATGGTGATGATGTGAGTCGCATAGCACTCACATCCACTTGCGGCCTTGAATAGATCCCAATCTCCGCGCAGCAACTCCTTCCGTGGATGCACCAGCCCCATTGCTTCGTTCGTAAGACAATCGGCTGGTCGTGTCTCCGTGCTCGACAGACCACGTTCATCCACTGAGCTCTTTCTCAAAAGAAGACGCGGACCTAGCCATGCAGCAACGGATCACAGTGGAGTCCAGAGACCTTTCACATTCACCCGGCGATTTCCACGAAGCTACGATCGTCGCCTGGGGGAGTGCCTAGGCGGAAGGAGCATCGAGGCACGATACAACATCTCTCGGTTCGAGGTCGCGGTACAGGGCGATGGTGAATGCTATGAGAGATAGTCACAATGCTCGCGTGCTGGTGACCGGTGGAGCTGGGTTTCTCGGCTCACATCTATGTGACCAACTGCTGCGAAACGGTCAAGATGTACTTTGCGTGGACAATTTCTATACCGGAACCAAGCGGAACATCGCCCATTTGCTGGACAATCGTTACTTTGAGCTGCTTCGTCACGACGTGACGTTCCCGCTGTTTGTGGAAGTAGACCAGATCTATAATTTGGCCTGCCCGGCATCGCCGATTCACTATCAGAACGATCCTGTTCAGACAACCAAAGTGAACGTGCATGGATCCATCAACATGCTGGGATTGGCCAAAAGGGTCAAGGCCACCATCCTTCAAGCCTCCACTTCTGAAGTGTACGGCAATCCAACGATCCATCCGCAGGTCGAAGGTTATTGGGGAAATGTCAATCCGCTAGGCCCACGCGCCTGTTACGACGAGGGGAAGCGATGTGCCGAAACGTTGTTCTTCGACTATCATCGGCAACATAGGGTCTCTATCAAGGTGGCCAGAATCTTCAATACCTACGGACCCAGGATGCACCCAAATGACGGGAGAGTGGTATCCAATTTCATCATACAAGCATTGCAGGGGACTCCGATCACCATCTATGGAGATGGGTCACAGACGCGATCATTCTGTTATGTCGATGACATGGTTGAGGCGCTGATCAAACTAATGCGCACACCACCGCCATGTACGGGCCCCGTCAATCTGGGGAATCCCGAAGAATGGACCATTTTGGAGCTGGCGGAGCTAATTGTCAGACGTACGGGATCAAAGTCGAAGATTATCCGAACGGAGCTTCCCCCAGATGATCCGGAAAGGCGGAAACCCGACATTTCCGTTGCAAAATCCACTCTCGATTGGTTTCCCAAAATACCATTGGAAGAGGGTATTACGAGAACTATTGGATACTTTGAGGAGCTGCTTCGGTCAGGATCAATCCGCAAGTAAGTTCGAACGGCAAGTCGGAGCCTGTCGCGCGAACCACCCCGAGAAGAGGTTCAGCTCTCGATCATTCATCAGCAGATCATTCCTGCATCGTTCTGCTTCAGGGAGGCCGGACCGTTGAACGGAGCAAGCGTGAACGAAGGCTGATACCACAGTCTCTTTGGAAAAACACGGCAGACTATCGTGGGTTGCTCATCCCATGGAGCAACGGCGAGCCGACATCCGTTCCGTCACCAATTCTTTCAGTTCGGGAATCTCACTCGCAGCGCCAAGGAATGTTTCCCATTCGTCAAGGTTCCAACCTGACCGAAAGAGAAGTTGGGGAGTGACCTTCGGCAGCAGGCTCTGCATCAGCGGGATGAGCGTGTCGCGATGATGCATCACGGCGGTACCCGTCAGACGCAGGATGGAAGGCGAGGCACCCCATCGTGCAATCTCCACCAAACGTTCCGGGCTGGTTTCCGAGAACACTTTGAGCGCCAGCCGAGAGACCGCTCGCCGGAGAGAAGCTCGCAAGCGGATTGATCCGTCAGGTATTCCTGACGCGTCACGTTGCAGTTGGTCCAGTACGGCACTCACAATTTCGGCATCACAAGGTGGCGCGTAAGAGGCCCTGACACCTGCGGCAGCCGTACGGGGATCTTCAATCCGGTGTTCCAGCGCATTGTGCAAGGGATGAGGTATGCGGCGGGTCGGCGCCGTCCAGTCGAGCACCCCTTGAAAAACATGGCCTTCATTTCCCGGCGGCGTTCCGGTGAAGTAGATACCTGCCCTGCTACCAGACTCGTAAATCTTGTAGAGCGCCAAATCCAACAGATTGATCGGCCAGCCAAGGTCTTCTGACGAGACAATCCTCGCCTGCCCGGCTTCAACCAACGGCAGCGTGTTAAGGAGAAGATCTACGGCCTCCCCCACTTGTTGTGCATAAAAACTGATATGAGGAGTCTGGAGCGCGACCAGTCCCTTTGCCATTCCCCCTCTCATCTTGTGAAGCAGCCAACTGTCATCGAGCACATCGGGCAGGCGAATCACTCCATACGCAGGGCCATTGTCAACCGAGGCTGCCAGCGTCACCCACTCCTCAAGCTTTTGGGTCTGGTCGTAGACGTGGAATGGAACATACTGAACGGCTTTTGCGGTCGAAACGACTATGCATTGACGTGCCCGAAATTCGCGGCTGCAGTCCACAATGTTCCGCGTTCCAAAGACATTGGTTGAGATCATATCGGCCATCCGGATCTCACCAAGACTCGGCGGCAGCAGACGCTTTTCCGCCAGATGATACACCACGTCCGGCCTGTATCGCGCGAAGAGGGTTGTCAGTGAGTTACGGTCTCGGACGTCGGCTTGAACAGTGCGGACGACGCGATGAGATGACGCGCCACCGACTGTGGGCGATCGACTGATTAGAACCACACGTCGGGGTCCATACGGAAGTAACCGCTGAATGAGGACCTTTCCAATATGACCCGTCCCTCCCGTAACCAAGATGGTGCGGTCCCGTACCTCATTAAGTATGTATGAAGATCCTGGAAGGCGGCGAACCGTAACGGAGGGATCCTCCAGCAGCGCGCCACGGCTTTTTTTCATACGAATGAGGTCGGAAGTAAGGGCTTGTAGCCGGTCTTGTGAGCAGGTATGGTCAGGAGAAAGTTCAGCGATGGCGCGAATCAGGTCGAACTCATCAACCCTGTCTATGTGGAACGACCGGGTGACCAGGCGGTCGATCCCGTCCGAGAGATGTACTCCGCTTTTACTCAATATATCCTGCTGCATTGGCGAGGACGAAGGCGAGCCGATGGTGCAGGGGTTTTCTCCAACCAACGGAAGAGTTCCGACGGAGATGGCATCTCAGTCGCTCATGTTCCTTCGATTATTCCTTACTCACGCGCAGCCATGCACTGACTTTCCTCGACGCATGAGAGATGTACCAACCCCGACAGGAAACACCTCTGCGACCTATAGCTATTTCATACCGGAAGCTGGTTTCGCTTCCGCCCCCGTCGGTATTGTCCAAGTTGCACAACGCAATGTTCAAGAATCAGTCAGCATGATGTCTGACTTACAGGATACAAAACATTCTCCACAGCAGCTCTTCAAGGAGCTTCATGGAACTACCGGCCACCGTTGCCTCGGAGATGGTCAATGAAAATGAGATCGCTCGCGGAGATAAAGGCTCGGCATATTCTACCCACACTAACGAATTGGTCGTCCTTTTGAGAGGCAGTAGGCACCCATTCAGTTAGATCTGGCAACCCCTCTTTAGAATGGGAGACATTTTACTTACATTATTTTTGCTTAATAACTATGAGGCGATATGAGAGTGTGGACTACTAACGTTCATGAAGCCTTAGAATACAAGGTATGACGTGACGGAAGACATTACCGTTCCACCTCATCCGGCAGTGCCATTGACACGCACCGACGAGACCATTACGCTGTTCGACATACTTGTCTGCAGAAGCTACAGGATTGCCTGCAACACAGCATGTTCGGAGCACATCGTATGAGCTCCTACGTATAGACAACAGACCGTGATCGATGATCGTCATGGGGCACATGACATGTTCCCAGTCATGCCAAATATACCTCGTGGCAAGCTCTACAGGGTCGTGTGCCTAATCATTTGAGAATTCCAACCTTGAATACCAACATTCAAGGACTTACGCCCTGTGCAGCACTACCCGATTGGTCCCTAGGCGTCGTTATTCTGTTGCAACCGTCGGTAACTGATCCTGCGTGAACTGACGAGAAAGGACCCATGACGACTGAGGAACTGGAAAAGCTCTTAGCTCAACAGCCCGTTTCGCTCTTGCATCGGCTCGCCCGTGGACGCGTCCAGCGGCACTTTCGAGCCGGTAAAAAGCGACTGATCGAGCTACTCCTTCAACACTCGATCCACAACCGTGCCGGCCTCGAATCCGATCTGCAGGCCTTGATGGGGGATCGGCACACTCGATCTGACTCCGGATCCTCCCGCGCCCATCGTCCCTCGCCGACCGCTTACAAGAAAGCAACGCCACGGGCACCGGAGCCCGAATCTGTTGAAACCGCCATCTCCCTATCGGCTTGGCTGGAAGGTCTCGGCGTTCCCTCTCCTCAACCGTTTGTGCCGGACTCATGGCAGAGTGAGGCGCTGCTCGCCTTGAGTGAGACCGATGTCGTGATCAGCGTGCCGACCGGCAGCGGGAAAACGTATGTGGCAGTGGAAGCGGCCCGCAGAGCCATGGAAGATAATCGCAGCGTCATTTACACTTCACCGCTTAAGGCCCTATCCAACACCAAATATACAGAGTTTTCACGGATCTTCGGTCCCGATAAAGTCGGCATCCTGACCGGGGATCGCCAGGAAAACGGACAGGCGCCGTTGCTCATCATGACCACGGAAATTCTACGCAACCTGCTCTATGATGCCGCAAGCGGGGAAATCGACGTCAGATTGGATACATTGGGACTCGTGATTTTGGATGAATCACAATATCTCGCCGACCCCGAGCGAGGGGTGGTGTGGGAGGAAACCATCATCTTTTGTCCCGCACAGGCTCGACTCCTGCTGCTTTCCGCTTCGATCGGCAATCCGCAAGACATCGCCGATTGGCTGACCTCCATACGATTCACCGTCTGCCGGTTGGTGCGTCACAACAAGCGCACCGTGCCTCTCCGAGCCGGCTATCTGCATCCGGATGGAAAGTTAGTGCCGTTGTTCCGAACGTTGGGAATCCCTTATGGACATCCCAGCCAGATTCACCCGGAGGCGAAGCGACTCTTCCTTGAATATGAAGCAGAAACCCTGCCGGCAGGACGATCAAGACGGTAACTTGCCTACTATCCGAAACGTCTAAAATGACGCCGTGAGTGCGAACGTTGCGCCGTGACGGAGCGTTTGGAATTCGGTGAGCGGAGCGGTGTCGGAACCGCTTCCGACGGGATGATTTTCCCATTTCCCATAGTAAGTCCGGTTCCACATGATGCGATACCCACCGGTAAGCGTCAGATGACGGGTCAGCCTCACACTGATGGAAGGTTCCGCGCTCGCACCCACCCCTACGCCCCACATGGAAAAGCTTGGATCCTGTTGCAAATCACTCCGCTGAAAATGAATGTCTTCGTTGTAGACAACACTGGCGGGAGACAAGAGTATTTTTAGGTTTGCGCTGACCCTTGGAAGAATTCGATATTCGAACCGTCCGCCGATATGGAGCGGCGTGATCCAATGGGTCGTATTCTTGATCGCCGGCAAGGTCGGCGACGTGGGGCCGCACGTGATGACGGAAGAATCGCACACAATGCGATCAATTCCCGCCGCCTCGTACGTCGTCCTCCAGTATTGAAACCCGCCCAATAGATCGAGATGACCGCGTTCATGTGGAAACTCGACCGCACGAAATCCGAAGTTCCCATTGACATACCAAGTCCCTTTGCCGGTAATGTCGCTACTGGTACGGGAAAACAACCGCTGTCCGGCCAAATAATCGTCATCGATCAAGGTTCCTCGATCAAAATCTACGGAAAATGCAAACTCCCCATCTAGGAAGAAACGGCGGCTCAAATATAGTTTCGCACCGAGCCCGACAAGATGCGTATCATTGTCCTTGTACGTCAGTTCGGAGGTAGGATCACCAAGTTGCGGGGTGAGCCCGGACGCATCGTGGCTCCATATGGTTTCTCCGGCTGTAAAGAACCATGATCGAAGCGACAGTTCTACACGCGGTTGGGCCCGCAGCTCAGAATCCTGAGCCCAGCTTGACGTGACGGAAGTCAACAGCGGCGACAATACCACCACTAAACACAAGGAGGTACGCACCAGCCGCGCCCCCCTCACCGCCGGATCCCTCCCCGCTGAATGACTACCGTATCGAAGCATCGATCCGCTGTCTCCGGCATCGCCCGACGGCACGCTGATCGAATGTCTTCTTCCTGAAGATTCCGTTGAAGAAATACAGAAAACCAGACCAGCCATGTTCCGATCATCGCGAGCAGTGCCATGGTCGCTCCGATATAAGCCCAGACTTTCATCCCGGAAGTGTGTGCCGTCGTGACAGTCGCAGATGATATCTCATCTTCTGTCACGATACGAACCGCCGGCATGATCGGCCTCCTACCTTCTTACTAGTCTGCCAAAACAGATTGATGCCGCAACCATATGAATCATACGGGAGACGATATTCCATGAATAGGTTTTTTCAATCTTTCACAGGTAAGGCGTACCACGGAGATACTCTGGATTGTTAAGAACCGGCGTCGTAACACAACGTGAGTACCCGCGTTAAGCATCAGAGATGGAAGCCTGACTTGTTCCATGTGCAATGTCCAGCAAGAGGACTTAGTTCCAGAAGGCGCGCAACAGACCACATAAATCACGTACATATTTGACACTTACAACACCTACGAGAACAATCGCAGAGCCCTTGGCACCTTAAAAGCACGCAGAACTCGGCAAAAATCAACGAATCGCAGACAATTTCTGGTTAGGCACTTTTTTTGCCTTCCCCGTTTCAGCCACACACAGGCAAAAAGCAGAAGGTATTAGGACGCCTAACATACAAAGAAATACAAACATACCGATGAGGGCTTGTGATGAAATACTCTCAACAAATGACGGAGTCTCGCGGCAAGAACAGCTATTCACTCACACCGTTGTTCGGGCTAGTTCTTGCAGTCATAATTCTCATCGGTCTGGGGCCAATCTCTGAATGTTCAGCCCTCACTGTTAACCCTACAACTCTAACATTTGAGGCTGTTCAAGGAGCAGCAAACCCGCCGGACCAGACGTTATCCGTCTACAGGAAACGTACAAATCAAACTTCATTAACTAACTCCGAGAACGCCTCCTGGATCACGGTGTCGCCGACAGCAACGCCCATGACAACAACGGCGCAGATCACGGTAGCTGTCAATACAAGTGGGCTCGCAGCCGGCACCTACGACACAACGATCACAATCAAAATCGGAACAAAGGCAACTAGGACAGTCCCAGTAACTTTGACGGTGTCGCCCCCTCCATCGGCTACAGCAACGGCTCGCCTCGCATGGGATCCTGTCTCCGATACGACCTTAGCTGGCTACAAAATATACATAGGAACAGCTTCAGGTCTCTATACAAGAACAATTACCGTCGGCAACCTCACATCTCATACTGTAGACAGCTTGAATACTCGCACAACATACTATTTCGCGGTTACCGCCTATAATAGTGCAGGTGAAAGTGCTCCTTCCAACGAGGTGAGTAAGAGCATCTATTGATTTGATTCACCAGGGAGAGTACATACCTACCTCGTGGTTTAGCAACGCGAACCTTCTCTCTACAGTTACAATCACACCATCATCTTGTCGGTCGTCATCTTATTGAGCGGTGGCCTCTTGTTCTGATTTTTTCGAGGCTGCTCAACACAGCAAACGCTCCTATTGATCCCGCCCCATCATCTTTGTGAAATGAGTCGGAAGAAATACTGAGTATCAGTGGGACCTTTTCTTGTTCTTTCTTGATCCTTCTGAAGGTTAAACCCTTCGCATCCTACACGTCCCCGTTCGACTACGTACTCGAACCATCTAAAATACAACGAGTTGAACATGTTCTCTCGGGCATCACTTTTGCTGAAGCATCATCGTGGTAGACGATGAATGGTGTGGTGATTCCCTCTGTTCCACATTTAGATCACCACTAAGTGAAAGTTCGATTCTGCCACAATCCACACCAATTTACCTAGAGGAGTCTCGCTATGTTGACGCTTGAGTCCTTGGTCCGCCATGTCTCTCAAAAATCCATCACCTCAATGGCCTATCGCGCGCTTTTGATTCTGCCAATTATATCGCTGACCGGCTGCACAGGTGAGGGAGCAGGAGGACCGGTAATTTCCAGTCTCTCCGCACCGACGGACACGACGGTAGGACTGGAGTCAGATCAAGGTGGTAATGCCGAGACAGCCCATTCTGTTGGAGAAGATGGAGAAGAAGATCCTGTGATTGCAATGATTTCGACAAACGCTGGAATTACCGCGCATGTGACCTGGGATCCTCCCTCTGACATCAGGGTAGCAGGCTACTCCATCCACTATGGAAAGCGCACATCAGGAGAAGCAAGCTCAGAAGAATTGGATTTAGAAGAGTCGGGCTCAGAAGTAAGTTCAGAGGGATCCAATGCATGTACCCGCGGCGAAAGCCAAGCCGTCGATGTTCCATCTATCACTATCACCGGGCTTGAACCCAACACGCGATATTTTTTCGCTATTCGTGCGTTCAACGATTCTGAAAGCATTTGCTCGAATGAGATCACCGCGATGACGCCTTCAACTCAATCTTCTTAAGCTAACCGAGGTGGTTCTTGGGCAGAACCACTACATGCTTCGTCGCATTTAAGAAGATTGGGTTCGCAACCCGCTACGGATCGGCATATTGGCTCTCACGGCATGATACTTCATCACAGAGAAAAAATGAAGACACGGATGAGGCACTCAATGGAAACCGCTCAGCAAACAGCTCGATCTCGCCACCATAATAACTGTTCGGCCATGTCCTGGTTATTACAAATTGGGGTTACTACATTCATCTGCCTTGGGCTCGCTTCTGAAAGCTTAGCGTGCCATACTCCTAAAGTCACGCCTACATCGTTGACCTTCTACGCAGTGCAGGGTGCGACAAACCCGCCAAACCAGATATTAACCTTCTCTCGAACCGCTTCTGGCTCACTCACCCTTACCACTTCAGACAATGCCACCTGGCTGACCGTGTCACCGGCCACAACGTCCGTGACCACCAGTGCGAAGCTCACGGCCGCTGTCAAGACAAGTGGGCTCACAGCGGGCACCCGCAACGCCGCCATCACAATCAAGATGGGCACCTGGTGCACCTATACAGTCTCGGTGACGCTCATTATCTCGCCTTCTACCCAGCCGCCGCCGCCACCAGCCACGTCATCGGCAACCCTCAGATGGAACGCGGTTACCGGTACAACGATCAGTGGCTATAAAGTCTACGTTGGCGAAGCTCCCCGCGTCTATACCAGAACCATTAATGTCGGCACCGTCACAACAACGACCGTGAACAGTTTGACCGTGGGTCGGATATATTATTTCGTCGTCACAGCATATAACAGTGCCGGTGAGAGTGCACCCTCCAACGAGGTTAGCAAGACCATCCAATGATCCAATGCATGCCGCCAATCCTGGCGGAGTACTACGTTTACTCTTTCTAAAAAACAAAGGGCCAACTCTTCTAGGAGTTGGCCCTTCTGATCCGTTCTCTTTGTCGACAAAGGTTTGGGCAGTCTTTCCTTGAGCCCACTAGATCCAATTACTGCCATCCCCGGAACGAACAGGATCAAGGATGCTGGCATGTCGTATCACTCGAAAACGACGGCACTTCATGAGTGGAGTAGACTGAAGATATCGACAATCCGTGCGAATGGAGCGGTCCCATGAAGCGCTCGAAATTCTTGGAAGAACAGATCGTTTATGGTCTCCGTCAAGTCGAGTCGGGTACCCCAATCGGCGATCTCTGCCGACAATACTGGATTGCGGAGCAAACCTTCTATTTCTGGGGAGAAGTATGTCCACCTCGGCAATCCTATCGGCTTTGACGGTCGTTGATCAGCTTAGCTGCTCTAGTCCGGTCCTTCAGGGGGATTTCTGATGACCGGTGAAATCGTCGTTCGAGTGCTTGATTGGGTGCTCGGTGACTGACCAAGCCCGCTCTCCATCACCGTTGATCATGGAACGGAACTCCGCAGGCCCTGGAAGACCAGGCCTATCGGCGGGACGTCCAGCTCACCTTCATTCGACCTTACAAACCCATGGAAAATGCCTTCATTGAATCATTTAACGGGCGGTTGCGTGATGAGTGTTTGAACGTGCATCAGTTCCGCCTCGCCGGCCGAAGCCCAAGCGATCCTCGAAGCGTGGCGGATGGATACAATCACCGTCGACCACAACTCACTGGGGCAACTGACTCCGCATGAGTTTGTCGCAACACAACGTCAGGGCAAACAGGTCGCCGACGAAGCTCTCTGCTCTGGTTAAGAGCGGTCTCCAAACGTGGTCAACGTCAACTCCATACTTAAATGGACTGATCACTGTACAGCGGCGCTCTCACAATACCTCGCTTTTCCTTTTGTTCGGTGATGAAATTCCTCCGCAGCGTCGGCCACCAACTACGTCTTTCCTCGTACAATACTGCCTAATACACACCGTGTGGAGCTCAATTACTTCATCAAGCGTCCGCGTACTCTAATCGGTTCGATCGCACTCCCGCTTTGCATGCTTCCGCATATGTCAGCCGTTTCTTGGCCATCCTCGTCTCATACTACTATTTGGGTGCTGCAGTCTGGCAGTAATCAAGCCTTTGGCGGTGAGTGTAGGAATTTGCGGACGAGGAAAATTTAGAAAGGTGAAAGGTTGAATGGTGCGATAAAAAGGAACCTGCCCAAATTACAGTTCCCGCAAGGTAGAAATAGCATGGCAATCAAAAGAACGCGATTGAACCAATGTATGATATCACGTACACATTTGATACTAGCTCAGCGTAATTGCTGAGCCATTTTCATGCGTGAAAAGTTCCAGAAATCCTCAGGAATTAAAGAATCTCATATAAATCTTTGGCCAGGCATCTATTTTGCTTTTTGGGTACCACAGACAATTACCGTCCAAGGTGTTAGGACGCCTAACGGCGCCACATGCTGTTTCCTGTTTCAAATACCAAGGTTTCAGTACAATTTGCCCGAAGCCCTGGTCGACGTTGCCATCCTCGGCATCAGGGCTGGAGGTAGATGAAACAAGATGCGTATGCGCCGGAATATGATTAAGATTTTCGAGACCACAGCGGCGCAAGTAAGAACCTGGCAATACAATCTCTCGCCCTCAACTTGAAGATAATCTGGATGGCAATCGTCAATACATGTAAGGGAGTTCTAGTCCTGAGTAAGATCCTTGTCAATTCGCAGATAGCTTTACCCCGAAGGAGAACCAACCAATGAAAAGGATGTTACCTATGCCGTGGGTTGTGCGACGCAGGTCCAATCAGATTAGAGCATCGATGATTGCAGCATTGTTACTGGCGGCAGGCCTCACAACCGCTCATGCGTTCTTGAGTGACACGGGTGTTCATGCGCCGCCCGTTGGTGGCACCTTCGACTACAATTCGTTTGGACCTGGTGCGGGGGGCTTTCCCGCGATTGGGGGATCCTACCTCGATCCCGTGTTCAACGAAAGGATCCGACGCCTGACGAATATCTATCCAGCTCAAAATAACGAGGACATCTATGGCCATCATTGGTCAAATGCCAACGGTACCATGACGTTCAGCCGGGTTGGCAACACAGTAAGGATTTTGAACACGACGACAGGAGCGGTGATCGATAGCGACACTCCATGCGGCAATCCGTGCTTTGAGATGAACTGGCACCCGACGGATCCTAATCTCTATTACTATCTCAATGGATCTAATCTGATGGAGCGGTCAGTCTCAGCCCGCACTGCTACCTCTATCCACACCTTTCCAGCAACCCTTGAAGGTATGGGAGGCTCACTCAACTGGATTGATGCAACGGGCGATCTCTTTGTGGTTACTTACAATGGGACTGCACATCTCTGGAAGCGGTCGATCAATGTAGTTTATAGTGGAGTGGTCGTACCGGCTAATCCAGACGGATGGACGACTATAACTCCAGATGGGAAATACCTCGTCACAGCTGCCGGACCGGGAAACTCACATCTCTCCTATGCCATCAATCATGTGAATCGTTCTATTTCTGGAACGGGCGTGAACTTTTGGACTCAATGCGGCGACCACGGAGCGGTCGTGAGTGCCAGCAACGGTAAAAATTACTTCGTCACCTACGACTGCAACACACAGCCTGGCCTCTACCGTGTTGACATCACCCTCAACCAAGCTGGGCGATCAGAGGCGCAACAAATCGCTGACAACGTGCGCCTTGTTCCACTGGAATGGAATACGACGAACGACGGTCATATCTCGGGCGGATGTATCGGCGCCAACAAGGATTGGGTCGTCGCGGATCTGGAAGCCGTCGGGGTTGATCAGTTCGGCGGATCGCTCCCGAGCCCATGGGCAGTCTACCGTGGCGAGATCATCGCGATGAATGTCATGACTCTTGAGGTACGGAGGCTGGCGCACCATCGCTCAAGGATTCCTCCGAGCGTTGGAGCGGCGTACTATGCTCAGCCACGTATCTCAACCTCCTGGGATTGTTCGATGCTGACGTGGACGAGCAACTACAACAGGAACCCGACGGTGGGCTATGCTGACCTTTACGGGATGAACTTTATTGGAGGTGGAAGCGGAGGAAATGCAACCACTCCTCCTCCGTCACCCACAAACCTCTCAGTCAATTAGTGATCTTGAAGATTCTTTAGAGCATGGTGGCCTCACATCATTACTGGGTTAACAGTGGAGTCAAGGAAGCCTCCTTTGGTTTGATATGCTTTCATTCAGGAGGAGGATTGTGAGCAAACGGTAGATCGCCCCACCTTCCGGGTAAAGATCTCACGTTGGAATGAAGGGCCCACGGCTGACAGCCGTGGGCTCTGTTGTTTCATGCTTTGCATGAGGCGCTTCGCGGCTCCCGCGTTTCCATCCCGCTCTTTCAAATGAAAAGCCCCTTGCGTCATTTGAATCTATCTCAAAATTAACAATCGACGTGCTGAGCGAGTACAAGCGGTGATGACGACGCGATCGATGCAGGTACGTTCAACCAGACGAGGCCTTTGCTGATGCATACGGCAGCGCGGCACAAGACGAGCCCTCTTGGAAAAGAATCAAGAGATAGATTCTAGTTTCCGGCAAACTTCAAACTGTAGAGGTCCGCATACCCAATGGGAGAGCTTACGTTATAATTACTGGTCCAAAGCATGATCGAGCCATCCCAGGAAGAGGAGATCCGTGGTTGAGCATAATAACTTGAACTGAGGCCTCGCGATCTATGATGGGCAAATCGTCGTATTTCTCCGGTAAGGACGTTGACAGCTAGAATCTCTTGTTTGTAGGGCACCCACCCATTCGGGACAAAATCAAACTCATCCCCGTCAAAACTCTCAGTGTCGATAAATACCCAGTCTCGTAATAGACCTTTCGAGACAGCACTAAAGTGGCCGTCCTGGGCGCCTGACAACAAATCAATCAATAACAGATTGTCTGCAAGCTGTTGGCTTTCGCTCCTCCCTGCTTGATCTTTCGTAATATCCACACGATAGACTCCTACTGAGTTGGCACATGCGAAAGTCACGAAATAATTGCCTCCATCCGAGGCGGATATAAGATCACCATGATCCCCACAGAGTCCCCAAAACTGAGTTGGTGTTGTCCCAATTGTTTTTGCCGCATGATTGATTTGATAGGAATAGTGTTCAATGTTGGGTGGAGCTGATTCCCCTGCCGCTGTCACAAGATAGTTCCCATCAGGTGTAATTGCCACCCATCCATCACGGTCTAAGGGGGGCACCTCTCCACTGTATAGCGAGTTCGTAGACTTCCGCCAAACCTTGGCAGTGCCGTTGGGAGGGCCGCCCCACTTGACGACGAATAGATCTCCAGTCCGGTCGATCCAATCCAGTGACCCTCCCAGGCTCTCCAGCGTCCCCCCGAACCGGTGGATGGGCGTACTCATCTGCCTGGATACCGAACGCTCAACCAAATCTGCCCCGTCGAAATAATAATATTTATCGGGATCGATCGGATCCCAAGCTAGATCGGCCGGAGAAGACCCGTAAGGTTGGTTCACATGAATCTCGTCGCCGGTCATGGTGCTTAAGATCTTGAAGTTATCAGCGACCGCGCCCTGACGAGAGAATACATAGGTGCCGTTCGCATTGGCCCAATGGTGAGCATAGATGTCCTCATTGTTTTGATTAGAACCGATATTGGTAAGCCTTTTGACAATTCCACCAAAAACAGGGTCTGTGTAAGTGCCTCCAACGACGGGGAAACCATGAGCACCAGGCTGGAACGTATTGTAGGCATACATGCCGGTTGTTGGAGGAGCATGAATGGCAGCATCGCTAAGAAACGAACTGCTTGGTGTCGGTGTTGGTGCTTGACTAGCTGTGTCGCTGCCCTGTCCCGTGCAGGCTGCCAGCGTGATAAGCACGACCCCGCACACGTATTCCCTGATACAACAAACCTTCAAATGAGGCAACTTCATGACAACCTCCAGGATATTGCTGAGGCGATGTACGAGGTAGTCGGCTTGGTGATTAGAACCTATCTCAAAATAGTTGACGGCATGAATGCCCAGCCGTATAAGTCCGGGCATGCTGCGGCTGCGGGACGATCACTGGGAGCGGATTCGTGAACACTTTCCCGAAGAGCACATCCCGGATTCCCGTCCTGGGCGGAAGCCCATCCCCAATCGGGCGGTGTTGGAAGCGGTGCTCTGGATTCTGAATACCGGCGCGCAGTGGTATCTGCTCCCCCAGTGCTATCTGAATTACAAAACCGTCCATCGTCGGTTCCAACAGTGGTGTCAGCAAGAGGTGCTGCGGGAGGTCCTGACCCAACTGGCCAATACGCTGCGGGAAGAAGGCACGATTGATGAGCGCGAGAGCTTCATCGACGCCACCTTCGCCACCGCGAAGGGTGGCGGGGAAGCCGTGGGCCTCACGAAACGCGGGAAGAGCGTGAAGATTCTCGCGATTGTGGATCGGCACGGGTTGCCACTTTCGGTCAGCACGCACGCCGCGAATTATCACGAAGTCACCTTGGTCCAACTCAGTTTCGATTTCTACATGCTCGAGGCTAAACCCGAGCATCTCATCGGCGATCGGGCCTATGACAGCGATGGCCGCGATGACGACCTCAAGCAAGATGGCGTCAACCTCATTGCGCCCCATCGCTCCACCCGGAACCTAAAGACGCAAGACGGCCGCCACTTACGACGATACGACCGCCGCTGGCTCGTCGAACGCTTCTTTGCCTGGCTCCAGTGGAAACGACGGCTCCTGATCCGCTGGGAATACTACGCCTCCAATTTCCTCGGCTTCGTGCAACTCGCCTGCATCACGATGCTCCCCAAACAATTTTGAGATAGGTTCTAGGGTGGTTATACCTATGATATCGACTTCTTAAAACACGATCTTACTGAGAAAATACGATGGGCCATGAGCGGTAATGGTCGCAATGGGGGGGTCAAGTCGCTATTTGCACCGGCAATTCCAGTCATAGAATTAGTGGGATCAGGATTAGAAGCGGCAAAGCGCACCCAACATTCGCAGCTAGTCTATTCCTTTGCAAATAATGACGAACTCGTGCGGAATTTCCAGGTTGGCCTCCCTGGGATAGCCTTCCTAAACACAACTCTTATGTAAATATTGAATCTCGTAATGCATCAGCTCGTTGTTCTAGTTTCGGCGACACCAGCAAGCTGCCGTAATAGGTGGAGTGTCAGTCTCCCATCCTACCGCTTAAGCGTAGCAGGGCTTTTCGAAGCAGACTTATCAAAGACACATTTCCGCTGACCCAGGCGTTGAATGCGTACTGAACTCTCAACCAGCCATCATAGACCAGGCCACAGATCTTCGCATGCGGGACCAATGTAGCCAGCAATTTCAGCCCCATAACCTTCAAAGGAACGGGGCTTAGACCAGCAGCCTGCCGTAAGTATATAAGGCCGTCTGACCTCAGACCATGTCTCATGGCAAGATGAGCGAGATAGAGTGCCTTCTGCTGAAGAAGTCGACCGAGTTCTCTCTCTGCTACTTGAGAGGGAGCAAATTCATCGTTCAAATAATTATATATCGATTGCTCTACATAAAATGCCGACTTCCCTTTTCCGATGTGTCGCTCTCCCAGCTTGACACCCTTCCCCGCAAGCTCGTGCTTGATGCAGGACGGAATAGAGAGCATATTTGATCTGAAATGCTTATTACACTCGGCTAAAAACATGAAATCTGATGGGATTCCATGCTTGGGATTGAACAAGCCGACTCGATCCAGAACCCCTCGTCTCACCAGGGTCGGCTGTAAGCAGGTCATCCACCCCCAGCGCCAGTGTGCGTACACATTTCCACTGTAATGGCAGACATCTTTGAACCCCGCCTTCTCAACGATAGATCTGCCCCACCCCCCAATCGGTTTTTTAGAGCTGTAGAACCGAAGATAGTTGTCAGTCTCCCCACATGGAAGATCGAGCATCCGCGAGCCAATTTTCTTTGCCAATGTCGGATACCAATCGGCCGCTTCCACCTGGTAGTGCTTCACATAGCGCTGCCCCCCAAAATGTTCCCAAATCTCAGCGGTCACGAACTGCTCATCGGTGTGTGCTTCCAAGAATGCCGTCTCAAGTTCAAGATGATGTGGCAACCATTCATCATCGGAATCCAGAAATGCGAGATATCTCCCTATTGCCCGACGCAACCCCGCATTTCTGGCCGCAGTCACACCCTGATTTGTCTGCCTGACAACATGGAACCGAGGATCGAGCCCGGCAACAATGTCTGTCGTGTTGTCCTTGGACCCATCGTCGATTATGATGAGTTCCCAATCCGAAAAGGTCTGCGATTGGACGCTGCGGATGGCCCGCTGAATTGTATCGGCTCGGTTGTAGGTAGGAAGTACGACTGATACCAGTGGCATTGCCATAGACATGACCGCGTAAGAGCGTTCAGATTTCACTATCGCGACGTTTTCGCCCTTGAATCTAGCCCAACAAGAGAGAACCCTTTTCGCCAGGCCCGAAGCGTCTGCACCTTAAGATAATCGCGCCACTGACTCCGTCCGACTGGCGTTGGACCTATGCCCAACCTTCGCAACATCGCATTGGCCTGATATGCAAGCGCACGACGATCAGAAGCAGGCGTACGAAACGTAATGCTGAATGACACGGAGACCTCAGGCCCATTCTGAATCCAATGCGGACAATTCACTGGAAAATGCAGCCCCAATCCCGGGATCAGGTCGAACCGATAGCCTCGCTTCGCGTACTCATCTTTGTACGGTATGTTCCGATGTCCGCCCATGTAAAATCTTTCCAACTCCAACTCGGGTAGCACAGCGCGATCCCACGGATCCCATTGATAGACCGTCTTCAGGCCACTGATTTGCAATAGAAAGTTGTGCTCGTTGTCAATGTGATAGGGTGTTACTGACAACGGAGACGAAATGAAAATATACCCCTCTCGTTGACGCATCCCTGGTTCAATACTCTCTGAGTAAGGTCTAATTTCGTCGAGGCATCGGTTCAGGAGTTCTCCATAAAGAGGATCCTCCTGCACGAACTTCAACACCATCCAGGAAGAGCATTCCTCGATTCGACGGATCGTCTCCTCAATGGACAAGCCGCTGCGAGGAGTCATTGAATACTCTTGGTTCACGGAAAGATTGCCGGAATTATATTCAACATGGTCTTCAGGCAAACGCTTGGAAAGCGCGATCAGGCTGGGTAGAGTAAACAGCGGGTGGCTGGCGAGATGGTGCCGAATCAGAAACGGGCGAGCGTGAAATTTCTCGCTGAAGAGTTGGGGATCTGCCTCAACAAGTTGAGCTGTTGTCGTTGCCAAGTCCGAGAGAGGGTCGGAATTGAGTTGGGTTGCATTCATGAGTTCACCTCTTCTCTTTCTCCGGCCTTGTTCTTGTGAGACTGCGTAGAACCCTCAATGATGCCTCTTTTGAGCCAACGAAACAGGGGAATCGACGCCAGGAAGAGATTCCCCATAGCACCACTGCAGCCGATCCTGATGTTCTTGATCGTTCGACGAGCAGTCCACAACCTGTTGATCATGAAATGATTAGGAGTGGCACACGAATCCATCCATTGAATATCCGGCAAGCGATGCAACAGCCGTACATTCTCCATCTCCAGATGGACTCCAGGGGAATAGGCCTTGAAGGCTTCGTCGAATGCAATCTTAAATGCATAAGAGCCTTTTCCTGCGATGAAGTTACATTTCATCGCGATCGGCTTCCCGTTGAGATTCAAGGCTAATATCATCAATTGTTTTTTCCGATGAGCCTCTTGAGTAATGGTCCTGAAGTAAGCTTCGTCGAGATCATTTGAGGCAAACGCACTTCCTTCCTCTCCCTTCCATCCAAGGCCTTCAAGTTTTAGAAACTTGTCGATCCATGGCGTTGCCGGCTCGTCTGGATGAAGTGAGACATATTCCAATGCACCAAGTTCGGCAAGACGCTTCTCTTGTCGCCGGAGTTCCTTTCTATGCTTGCCCGATAAAGAGTTCTGGAGATAGGTTTCAGAGTTGCAATTTTGGATAAAGAGCGCCCGCAAATAGCCGTCCGAATCATTGCTGTGTGTCGGGTGGCGATATAGATAGTCGATAAAAACTGGTAAAATGGTCCATCCCCTCGCACACAGCCAAACTCGACGAAGTCAACCTTTAAAGAGTTGTGGGCCAGCCAGTCGAAAAACGTGGACAAGCAGATTTCCCCGTAGTTCAGTCTGATGAGTGGAGTGCATAGAAAGCAGTACTTGTGTTGCCAAAGACTTAGGGATGACACCGAAAGCCCTTTGAACACACGCTTTCGCTCCAGGGGAATAAGCCCACATAGAACGGGATCGCCAAGTCGATGCGTTGGATGAGGTCCATAGATAAGCGCGACGCAAATGTCTGCGCCGGCTCCATAGAGCTCCAGAGCAGGCAACAACATCCAAGGTTCATAGAACACATTGGGTTCAATTGCTGTCGCTACAAGATCTTCCCAGGCCGGGACGTGTTGTTTCAATGAGGCGACATCGCTCAACACGACAACCGACATCTTGTTCAGCACCGTTTTCGTCAGGGATGACATGTCGAGGTCTTGAATGGGGCTACACTCTCCACTACTGGTGCGAGCACATTCCGTCGACCACCGCCGGTGTCTGGGATGTATCTGTAGGCTACTCAGCCCCCAAAGTGCTTCGTACCGCCATCCTAATACGTGATGGTACAAGTTCACGATATGCCGGAGCGGCGACATCCTTCAGGCGTTTGACCGTATTGTAGAAACACGAACGGAACCCGGGTTGGAACGCTTCCAACTCGATAATTTCTCTTGTTGCTCTTGTCCAATGCTTCTTATAGCTTGACTCACCACCCATAAAATCAAATTCTCTAACCTCCTTTTCCTCAATACAGCTTCTCATGCAGAGTCCGAGCATAACCGTGCCGATGCTGTCTTTGGCATAAGTTGGATCGAATCCACCCTGAAAGTAGTGCAGGATGCCCTCGTGTAGAAACCCCACGAGCACCGCAGAAATCTTCTTGTCAATCTCCAGCACCCAAAACCTTAGGCAATTTTCACGGATGCTCTCCTGCATGACATTAGTGAGGAAATCCTTGAAGCGAGATTGCATAAAGGAACCAGGTTTGCCTCTGGACTGCCATCGTGCCTGATGTAAGGTAATAAAAGCTTCCATTGCGGGCCCAAACTCCTCAAGTGAGTCTACGCTGCGGAAGATACATTCATGAGTTTTGAACAGTCGGCGAGTGTAATAGGAAATGTTCGTACGTATTGACTTTCCAAGACTAGCCTGAGTCGACTGCCAATCACCATGTAGGGTGCGGTAATGAGAACGATCACATGAAGTAAGTCTTGTACCGGCGCCCAACTTGTCTCGAAAGTGCCAAAGCATCGACGATTCAGAGCGACTTCCCCACAGCCACAATCGGTCCCATCCGGGTTGCTGTCGCAGAAAACGCGCAACAGCTTGAGCAACTTGGTTCTCATATCTTCGTAACGCGATGATATCCAGATATTCACTCGTCTTGATTACCGCGCCAGTGCCTAGGAAAAGGATTTCGTTCAAATAGGTAATGCCGCTCACTCGATGCCTGTGCCAATACAATGGGGCTAGCCCGATAAGCCTGCCATCTGTCTCACGACATGTAATCAGGAAAAGGTGACTATCGTGGGGAGCCAAATAGCGCCACCATGTGTAGTTCCAATGCCACCGGAGAAAGAAAACGCTTTGTTCGCTCTGGTCCAGCAGCTCATCCCATTCGTCCCGAAGGCTGAGAAAAGCAGCTTCCGTAGTGACAACGGAAGTGCACACGTTGGCGACGGATGGACCCACCGCCCCTTCCTGCAAAGCTCTCAGATTCTGTTCCATGTGTGACGCAGTTGTAAGCATGATCAAAAGGAAACGCGACTATTTAGGTTTGCCACTGCGTGGAATTATTGTCGATGGGCAAGAGGAGGCAATGTAGTTTCAAACGTATGGTGAGGAAACGGTGAGGTCACACACTCGCCAATGTAGATTGACTTCTTTGGTCGGCCATAAATTGACTTGAAGGATGAGCAAGGATCCGTCTTCCGTTCGATGGCACTGGCCTTTAGATTACCGGGGGGGATTATATCTCTCGTCACACAGCCATGAGCATGGAGTATGTAGAAGGACATGTCCTCACTCTCTCAATGATTTTGGAGACAGATTATTGCCGTTTGAGGATGTCAGATTCGGAGGGAACGGGTATACCTTTATATAATAGCTATCCTCTTGAGAGTTCGATTCTACATCTCAGCGACCACGTCTAGTTATGGATTGCTAACTTAATGTTCTTCTGTTGACAAACAAAATCGGCCATCCTTGCTACAGATTGAAATTGATCGATCGAAATTTCTTCCATAGGAACTTGAATGCCGAATTGCTCCTCGATCCCCGCAATCAAATCCACCAGCCCCATCGAATCCAACAGACCGGTCTCCATCAAGTTTGTAGTGGGTGAAGGAACTTTCACATGTACCTTTCTCTCCATGAGCATGGTGATTTCACTCTGAACCTTTTCGATTTCCGTCACGCTCACACCTCCCGTCTCATGTTCCAGACGCCGTTGTCGATGGCGTTCCGGTCAATGCCGCAATTACCTCCGATACAAGCCTTTCAGGATTCCCGTCTTTTAATCAGCATATTTTCAAGGAAGAGAAATTCAATTCCGGTTCTGAGAAAGGTGTCCAGAGCTTCCTGTGGGGTGTTGACAATCGGTTGACCCTTCACGTTGAAGCTCGTGTTCAGCACCATCTCGCGACCGGTCGTCTCTCCGACCGCTTTCAACAATCTGTGAAAGTCCGAATTATCACTTGCGGATACCGTCTGGACGCGAGCAGAGCCGTCGACATGCGTAATTGCCGGTAACTCAGCCCAGTATTGTTTACGCACATTCACAATCATGATCATATACGGAAGTTCAGCCATAGGAGGAACATCGAACCATTGAGACGCTTGTTCCAATGAGACGGCCGGGGCAAAAGGTCGAAACGCCTCGCGCATTTTGACCATACCATTGATCCGATCTCGCATGCCGGGATGTCCAGGATCGGCGAGGATGCTCCTATGCCCTAAGGCGCGAGGACCAAATTCCATTCTCCCACGAAACCAGGCAACGACCTTCCCAGCGGCAATGAGCTTAGCGGCTGTCTCACAGACTTCATCAAGTTTTCCGAATCTTTGCACCTCGACGCGATCTTCAAATTCCGCCACAGCCATAGCAATTTTTTCTTCAGTATAGGACGGACCAAAGAAGGGGACAGACAAGCGCTTATTCACGACCTCTTTGGCGAATGCCGATCGATACAGTGCCGCTCCAAGAGCAGTTCCATCGTCTCCGGCCGCTGGCTGGATATAGATCCCCTCGAACAGTCCCGACCTCAGCAACTTGCCGTTTGATGTGCAGTTGAGAGCCACGCCTCCTGCCAGGGCAAGCCGGCGAAGCCCTATCTTTTTTCCGAAATATCCGCAGATGTGCTGCAGAGTCCGGTCAAGACAGGCCTGCAGACCTGCCGCAATATTTTCATGTTCCGATGTAATTTCCTCATCCGGCCGCCGCTCCTTGATCAGATGCTCGTTCAAGTAATGACGGGTTACGACGTAGTGTTCGCGCTCCTCCCGAGTTCGGTTTAGGCGAAGAATTGGAATCCGGATCGATCCCCCCTCCGCTAACTCAACATGCTTATCGAAAAATGCCCGGTATCGTTCGGGATCGCCATAGGGGGCCAATCCCATGATCTTGTATTCGTCTGCATTAAAGTCAAACCCGAGATGGAGTGTGACGAGTGAATACAGTATGCCGATCGAATCCATAGCCGGAATCTGATGAAGTCTAGTGAGCTGTCCATCATGGGCGTGGAATACCGTCACACTGTGGGCTTCTCCCATACCATCGACAATGACGACGAGGCACTCGTTCCATCCTGAGGTGAAATAGACACTCGCCGCATGGGCGAGGTGATGTCCGACATGGTGTACACGCTCCACTGGAAAGACAGGGAGGTTTCGCTTCATGGATTCGAGCAGGGCCTCACGGGAAAGTACTTCCCGGTAGAACTCGGCCCCGGTTCGATCCATTGCATATACTTTCTGATACGGCGTGTAATCGAAACTGTGAGCAATCTCATCTATGTCGTTGATGCTGAGCCCGGCTTCCTTCAAGCAATAGTGGATGGCGTTGACCGGGAAATCACCGCAATGCTTTTTCCTATTGAATCGTTCCTCCTCAACCGCCGCGACGATGTGCCCATCGATGACCAGTGCAGCCGCAGAGTCATGGCCCTGTGAAATACGGTATTCACGTTCGTCCAACGATGGCCAGCGTTTCTGCTTGAATGGCATCTGACCTTCTAATCCACTGATGCCCAAAATTTTCATCTTTACCTACTTTAGTCTAATGAGGTGCCAGGCATCGAAGTCGTTTCTGTAAAGAGATCTTTCAGCTTCTTCCGATCGTACTTCCCGTTCACATTCAACGGCATCTGATCGAGGACCACCCAACGTGCAGGGAGCATATAGGGAGGGACCGTCTTTCCAAGTTCCGAACGCAAGCTTGCCGGCGTAAGATCCGAACCCTTCGGAAGCACGTATGCGCAACAGATGACGTGGCCTTCAAACCCATCGGTCTTGACCGCCACTACCGCACAAGCCTCTGTTAAATGGAGAGCGTTCAAGGCGGTTTCAATCTCACCGAGCTCGATCCGGTAACCACGACTCTTGATCTGGGAATCAACCCTTCCAATAAAGTAGACGAGGCCGTCTTTCCCGACCTTACCCAAGTCTCCTGTCTTGTAGATGCGAGCTGATGGATCGCTGCTTCTGGGATCACGCAGAAATACCGCATCCGTCTGCTCCTGATTTTCCCAATACCCAGGACTCAACCCAACCCCTCCGATATATAAATCACCAATCTCCCCTAAGGGGAGAGGCTTCAAGCCATCTCCCAATACCAACAGCTCTTCCCCATCGCACGCGGTTCCAATGGGGACCGCAGCGCGCTCGTCCTCCGGATATTGAGACACAGTGTAATAGCTACTAGCGATCGTGGCTTCCGTCGGACCGTAAAGATTCGTAAACTGAACGGTTGGAAGACGTTTCATCCAATACATCAGTGCCGGAGTTGGAAACACTTCTCCACACCATAACAGGCGCTTGAGGGTTGGAAAATCGTTCGCCTTGACCACATCTAGTTTGGCCATATAGGTCAATAGGGAGGGGACTGAAAACCACTGTGTTAACTCCGAGGAGCGGATGAACTCCGATAGTTTATGCGGCAGCAAATTGAATTCCATGGGAACCAGATGCAGCTCTGCACCAACAGAGAATGTTCCAAATACGTCGAAAGTAGAGAGATCAAAATGGAGTGGTGGGTGGCTAGAAATCTTGTCTGTCGGGCTTGCCTGAAAATATTTCACGGCCCAGCGGATGAAGTGGATGACATTGGAGTGTGTAATCACGACCCCTTTCGGATTCCCGGTGGAACCCGATGTAAAGAGGATATGCGCAGGATCTTCTATGGTGTTGCGATAATCGAGCGGATGACTTGCATAGCTCTGAAGATCACACCACGAAAAGTTGGCCACAACCTCTTGTCCCGCCATTGCATCAGATTCCATCCATCCGACGAAAGGTTTCGCAATCCCCTGAGCCGTGGCCAGTACCTCATTCAACAATGCCTTCACTCGTCCACCCGCAAGGATCGCGCGAGGCCGGCAGGCTTGCACAATCCTGGCAAGGCGTGGTGCAGGACTTGAGGGATCCAATGGGACGTGCATACAATCGGCTTTGAGGATGCCAAGCATGCTTACAAGAGCTGCGGGTGATTTTGGAATAAGAAAACAGATGCGATCTCCTTTTCGACAGCCGGCATCTTTGAGCAATCTCGCCAATGAGTTGGATGCTTGCTCAAGTTGGCCGTATGTCACCCGTTCATGTCGAAAAACGATCGCAACACGCTCTGGAAACGCCTCACTCTGCTGTGTAACCCACTGTTGCAGCAATGATACTTTCACGATATGACCAGAGAGGCGAGCACGTTGGGGAGGCGGCGTCGAATCTGCTCCCAACTGCCGCTATCGGAGCGACAGGACTATGGATGAAGAGCCATAGTAATCATACAGTGGCTTGCTTAAAGACGATTCCCGCATGATGCAACTCTTCCTCGTTCGGCGGAATGTCCAGAATATACGTTCGGAAACCAAGCCGAACATAACGAGCTATCTCTTCAGCTACTTTCTTGTAACTACCGACAAGGTATGGGCAATTGGTCTGGTAGCTCTCAAACGTAACCAACCAATATGGATTATTCTCTTGCGTCGCCCCTAACCCCGCTAATTGTTTGTGCCAGACAGAATCTGAAACCTTTTCGGCCAGTTTACGCATGATCTGGCCTTTGCGATCTACCGGGAACCGTTCATGAGCAACCATCCACGCTGACTCTTCATCGTCTCGCGCAATAATACCCACCCGTATACCCGGCTCGTTTGACCCATGTTGAATAGGCAGGTTTTCATACTCGCCTGGCGGTTTTGGGTACTTGATCGCCGTTGCGCCCATGGCTTCCGCGGCTGCCAACCCCGCCCCTGACGATCCTGAGACAAAAATTCCCGGGAACAAGTCGGCCGGCAATGGGGGAGTCATCCGAAGTTTGTCGACCTTATAAAAGGCACCTTCAAAGCTGATAGTATTACCACTTGCTAAGAGTTGCTTGATGATCGTGACATATTCGATCATGCGCTCATATCGTTTGTCGTGCGGTGTCGTATCATTGAGCGCGTTCAAATCGTTTTTGAACCCACCTGCTACCATATTCAGAAAGATCCGCCGACCGTAAAGGTAGCCGAGTGAAGCGACCATCTTCGCCACGGTGTAAGGGTGCATATATATAGGTTGTACTGCGACGAGAGGGCACAGCGAACTGGTCTGTTGAATCACCTGCTGGGCGACAAGCCAGGGGTCGACTATCGAATTATCTGTGTATACCAGAATGCCCTTGCATCCATATTGTTCGCTCCAGCGAGCTACCTCAGCAACGCGCTTCAGGTATTCGCTCTTCTCACACATGCTCGATTGCGGGCAGGTGGAGAACACCTGCACATTGGGCGCTCCGTTACTTGATTCCATGCCGTTCTCATGGGGTTGGTGCGGTTTCATGAATCACACCTCTTTTGTTGGGAATTCTAAGAGTGCCGCAGATGGAAGGGGTGGAGAAATCTACTCAGGCTTCTTATGGGCAGGGAGCTATGAAGGGAAGTTAGCCGCTTATGCGCCACCAGCCCGTGAAGCGATTACGCAACTATCCGTCATTGCCATCCCTTCAGGCGACGCACCATCTGTTTCACACGGCGCACAATCGGCGGTGTAATCATCGAGAGCACAACTAGATAGTAAAGCCGTACGCGAAATGGCTTATAGCGGAGACTCGCATAGAAATATCGTCTTGCGTAGCGGCGTTTCCCCCGATCACACAACGTCTCGCCAAGCCACGCATAGCTGTTCGCCAACATGTCATTGATCAGCGACGGGGCCAATGAAATGCGCGATCGTTCCTCGTTCAAAATTGGGCGAATCGTCTTGAGTGAGTGCACCGCCACAAAAGCCTTGTACCGTGGACGGGTCAGCTGATCTTCCATACCGACTTGGTACTGAATGGACGACGCATCAACAAACGCTACGGGACCTTCTCGGCATATTCTCAAGTGAAAATCATAATCTTCCCCTGCGTAGCGGAAACGCTCTTGAAATCCTCTTACCCTTGCTAGTCGATCCTTCCGAATAAGCACAGTTGACGTATGGACTAGACTACCCATAATCATGGGAGAGAATATATTGCCAAAGTTAACCGACACATCGCCGACCAGCATACTTAGTTTCGGGACAATTGACGAGAGCGCACAAGAACCAGAAAACAGTGAGGCCGAATCGGGAAACCAGCCATAGGCGTGGTACATCGTTCGAAGATATTTCGGATCACAGACATTGCCCGTTGCGTCGATAGCTTCCATGTCCGTCCACACCATGCCGACTTCAGGGAGGTGAGCCATCACAGCCAGTTGAAGCTCCAGCTTCCATGGCTTCCATATATCGTCGGAATCCAGCAACGCTACGAACTCACCACCAGCCAATCGAAGTCCATGATTTCGAGCTGCGGCAACGCCTTTGTTATTCTTATAGACATACCGAATTCGAATATCGCCATCATAGAGACGCTTGACCAATTCACCCGTGCCATCCTCAGAACCATCGTCAATAAGGAGAATTTCGACATTTTGGTACGATTGGATCAAAACACTGTCGAGACACCTCTGGAGACAATAGCCTCGATTGTAGGTGGGGATCACAACACTGACGAGTGGCTGGTTCATCAAGCTACCAGCACAGTCCCTGATAGTTCTCCGGCAACTCCTGACCATCGAACACGCGCACTAGGTCGAACACGAGTTTGTTGTTCAGGGTCTGCCTTTTTAACTTTTGAAATTCATCTGACCTCTTAGTGATAACGATGACTTGCGAACGTTCCACGATCTGCGCCAAGTCACTGTGCATGAGAGATGAGATATGAGGAATCTCGCGTTCGATATACTCCTTATTCGCACCAAAGATACGGGCCAATTCAACCTCCTTGTCATAAATATTAAGGTTGAGCCCCTTTCCAATCAAAGCCTCAATCAGCGTAACCATCGGACTCTCGCGAAGATCATCCGTCCCTGGCTTGAAGCTGAGTCCCAACACTCCCACCTCCTTCTTGCCAGTCCGCAAAATCATGTCGATCGCGTGGTCGATGTGCTTCCTATTACTCATGAGAATTGTACTCAGCATCGGCACATCGATATCGAGCGTTCTCGCCTTATACGTGATGGCTCGAAGATCCTTGGGAAGACATGAGCCGCCGAATGCAAACCCGGGTTTCAGGTAGTATGTGGAAAGATTAAGCTTTGTGTCCTTACAGAACACTTCCATAACCCTGTGACTATCGACGCCGAGCCCCTTGCAGATCATTCCAATTTCGTTTGCAAACGCCACCTTTAAACCGTGAAAACAATTACAGGCATACTTGACCATTTCCGCTTCCTTGACCCGAACAGTAATCACGGGGGCCGGCAAATGCTCGTACAACTTTTTCAGCAATTCTGCCGCATTATTCTCGTCGGCCCCGATCAGGGTGAAAGGAGGATTATTAAAATCATGAACGGAGGTTCCCTCACGCAAAAACTCCGGATTGACGGCAACGCCAAAATCACGTCCGTTTGTTTTCCCTGAGAAAACCTCAAGTGTGGGGATCACTGTTTCCGCGATCGTGCCAGGTAACAGCGTACTTCGTACCGCTACAACGTGATACCGTGATTTGCCTTCGAGCGCGGAGCCGATTTGCTTGCACACGCCTTTGATATGAGACAAATCCAAGCTTCCATTGTGATGCCCTGGAGTTCCCACACAGATCAGGGAAATGTCGCTCGCATGCACAGCTTCTGCCGCATCAGTAGTGGCGCGGAGGCGGTGGTCCTTAACCGCTTTCTCAATCATATCCGTCACTCTTGGCTCAACAATCGGGGAGCGACCCTGATTGACAATGTCTGCTTTCAGCTGATTGACATCCACTCCGACAACCTCATGCCCTTTTTCGGCAAAACATGCGGCTGATACACACCCCACATAACCTAATCCAAATATGCTGATTTTCATGAGGACTTTTCCTCCACCGTTGGTTCAACTAACCGTTAAGACACAACGCACGTACCGACAGAAGCTGCTCAAGACCTGCTGCCTACGCTATGCCGATGAGCCTCAATTGTCTCTTGGCAAAGCAATGAGAATTGTTCCACAACATGCTTCCACCCGAACTCCGTTCTAGCAGTTGCAGCGGCACGCAAACCCAATGCCTGTGCTTCCTCACCATTGCTCATCAATTGTATGACACATGAAGCAAAGTCCTCCGGAGAATCCGCTAGAAGAAGGTGTTCGCGGTCACGCACGGGCAATCCTTCTGCGCCTACATGCGTAGAGACGATGGGCATCCCCATAGCCATGGCTTCATAGACCTTTAGTCGTGTGCCGCCTCCTATCCGCAAGGGTATGACGTACACACTTGCCCGCTCCATATACGGACGCACGTCATCGACCCGTCCCACGACGGTGATGAGCGGATCATACCTACTCATTTCAACCAACTGAGGGAGTGGATTGCGCCCGACAACCGTCAATCTAGCGTTTGGAACAACGCGTCTAATCTTGGGGAAAATAGCCTCAGCAAAGAAACGCATCGCGTCGTCATTGGGAAGCCAATCCATAGAGCCTGTAAATACAAGATGATTACGTTCTGGGGCCACCTGTCGACTGGACACAAAGTACTCAGTGTCAACCCCCGTTGGGATGTCCGATACCTTATGGATACCGTACTCTCGCTTAATTATCTCTCTGTCTTCCTTCGACACGGCGATTACCTGATCGAATCTCCCACAAGCTTTTTTTTCGTAATTGCGAGTCTTTCGCCATTGATCAAAGAAATATGCTTTCTTGAAAATGTTCTTCTGCACTTCATAGTGACGCTTCCAAATAAGCGCCTCCACGTTGTGCTGGAAGAGCACTGCTGGACAGGTCGCATCAGGAGGCCAATTCACGCTCGGATTCAGGAAGTCGCATACCGTCAAGTCTACACTCTTCTCCCGTAGCAACGCGCTCACGCATTTCTGCATTTCACAAGATCGATACTTTTCAATAAAGTAAGGGAGCATCGAGAAAGCGTTGAAAGCTAATTCTCGATAGAATGCACGAGTAAATTTTCCCGCTTGGCGGTGCGGCACGCAAATGAGCTCATGGCAGTATTGGCTTGCATCGGAATAAGCAGAATCCGGCGCCGCCCCATCGTCAAGCGTGAGATAAGTGATTCGATGACGTCTCTTCAACTCCTTGAGCATGTGATACGTGCGGATCCTTCCACCTTTATCAACTGGATGAAGTAGCTCCGTCTTTAGCCAAAGAATATGCATGAGTCCTTCTTCCCGAAAACTCTTTCAATTCTGTTGTTCTCCGTCAAAAAACCTTCTAAACCAGACTTCCATGTTTATCAGCATCCACATCCGCTCCGTGTGATTCTCTCCCGCGTAATGCCGGGAGACGAGGGTACGCACAAAGTCATGATTGAACAGACCGCGCGCGCGGACGCGGTCGCTCAGCACATACTCGTCGACGACTGAACGAAAGCCGCCCCGCAACCAGTCTCCGACTGGCACCGGAAACCCCATTTTCGTTCTCCTGAGAATCTGCTCCGGCACTATGCCCGTCATGGCTTTACGAAGAACATACTTTGTCGTTGCACCGCGAAGCTTCATATTGATCGGTAACCGCGTGGAGAATTCGACAAGCTTATGATCAAGAAACGGAACGCGACTCTCGATGGATGCAGCCATACTCATTTGGTCCTGCTTCATCAAAAGCTCATGGAGATATGTCTTCATATCAATGGCCAATAACTGATCCAATAAGTTAGTTCCGTCCAGCCCACTCATCAATTTGAGCTCAGATCGGTAGGGATCATGATCCATCATCATGTCTCGGGTCTGGCTGCTGAACAAGGCGTTCTGCATTGCATGGGGGAAAACGGCGAAGTTGTCGAAATAACACTGCCGCAAATTGCAGGGCAAGGAGAGAAATGTTCGGGACAGCGACCGCCAGATGCCAGCGTCGTGACTTAGATTTCCAATGGTCCGCTCAACCGTTCGACGTACTCGACCAGGAACGAATCGTTCATAGTACCGCCCTAACATCATATTGTAGATCGCGACACGGTATTTATTGTAACCGGCGAGCAGTTCGTCGCTCCCCTCCCCGGTCAGCACAACTTTGACATGCCGCGACGCCAGCTTCGATACAAAGTAAAGAGGGATAGAGGATGGATGAGCAATAGGCTCATCCTCCTGATACACCAGTGTAGGCAAAGCCTCGAAGAATTGTTGTGGGGTAACTAAAACCTCGTGATGGTCCGTCTTGAACGCTGCGGCGACCATGCGCGCGTACGGCAACTCATTGGCATCGCGCTCGGCAAATGCTACCGAGTACGTCTTGATCGGTTCTTTGACAAACTCTGTCATCACCGCAGCAATTGCGCTTGAGTCGATCCCGCCGGACAAGAACATGCCAAGCGGTACATCCGCCATGAGGTGGGTTCGAACGCACTCTCGGAACAAATCAAGGAAATCTGAAATGCTCTGGCGTTCCGATGGAACCGGCGATGGCTTATCATAATCGAGGTCCCAATAGGGAGTGATGGTGGTTTTTCCATTTACCCATTCTAAAGTATGCCCGGGCGGCAATCGGCGAACATCTCTGAAAAGCGTTTCCTCCCCGGAGGTATACCGATTAGCTGTAAATTCGCCCAATACGGAAAAGTTGAGTTCCGGTCTGATGGCTTGTCCTGCCAGTAGCGCCTTGATCTCCGACGCAAAGTATAGAGTTCCATCGTCCTTCAAGACGTAATACAGCGGCTTGATGCCAAGTCGATCGCGGGCCAGCAGGAGCTTTCCCTTCACTGAATCCCAAATTGCATAGGCAAACATTCCCCGAAGTTTTGTTACTGCGAGTACTCCTTCTTCTTCGTACAAATGCAGGATCGTTTCCGTGTCACTAGATGTTCGGTAGCGATGTCCCTGTTGTTCAAGAGCTGGTCTAAGCTCTCGGTGGTTGTAAATTTCGCCATTAAACACTATCCACACCGTTTCGTCCTTGTTCGACATCGGCTGATGACCGCCATTAAGGTCAACAATCGATAAACGGCGATGTGCTATTCCGACCTGCCGTCCTACATAGAGGCCAGCATCGTCAGGACCCCGATGAAATAGTGAGTCCCCCATTCGTTCTACCACCTCTCCACTGATCTCCCTACGCGCGTGAAGGGGAACCGTTATTCCACATATGCCGCACATGCGTTCTCGCGTTCCTAATCCCTGGCTACTCGTCCTAGTTGAGAGCTAATAGCGTCGAAGCTTACTTATGGGTTCCGATAAATCCTCTGATGTTAGCCGGTTTTTCTCGCAGTCAGGACGAACTCCGTATCAGATTGACAATGATGACTCAGCTGAAGGCCAACTCTATTCAACGCCTTTGTCATGCCACGAACTGTTTGAAAGGACTCACATCGAGCAGGATGCAACGGATATCGACACAGTCGACCAGTGAGGTGGAAACCCATTCCATTTGCCAAAACATACGTTCGATAAACAAGCCTTTTTAGATTGAGGGAGCAGATATCGGTCCACAACCACTTCCACGCGAGCGTGATCGGATGTAAGGCTAACCAAACAGTTCCTCCCGGCACCAAAATCCGTTCAATTTCCTTCAACACTGACGGCACATGCATGTACGGCATGGCGACTCGAGAGATCACAAGCTCGAACGACGCACTCACAAAGGGCAACTGCTCACCTCGTGCACACATAAAAGCGGTCTGCGGTGACAGCTGATGACCCAGCCGCAGCGCTGATAAATCGATATCTCCTCCACAGGCCATTTTCCCCGGGAGGGGCAGCCCCAATCCCAGAAGCGTCTGTCCCGCTCCGCAGCCAATGTCCAAGATACGGCTCCATTGATCCGGCAACATTGGCATGATCCTCCGGGGATCGGATGTATCCTTTGCGATGCGGAGTTCGCCAAGGTGATACCGCTCATTCTCCGTCAGTTGAGTGACCATTCCTGTTCCTCTTGAATTACTTGACAGTCGTCCAACTACCTGTGGACCTGCGCTTCCGGAGATGGTGTTGCAAGGCCCCCTCAAGCATACGGACGATAACCTTCGGTATGTGTAGGAGATCCGTTGTCTCTTCGATTTCTTCCACGACTCTCAATATTGTCTGCGTTTCTACGATCACATGCGGCATGAGCATAGTTACACAGGTGCAGGTCCCTATTGCCTTCCAGGTCGTGACTAGAACAGGAGCCTCGACGCGGAAACCATAGCACGGAGATACCCAACTATTTTCTTTCCGTGTCTGCGTGGTCAGTGCAATGCCGCGATCATCACTCACAGCCGTTACGATCAGTAATTCCTGTCCTGCGTCCGTTGACGCATAGGCACCGTCGACCCGCGAAGTCACATGACATGCGGGAGAGAAATGCAAATAGGATGCATATCGATGTGCCTTACGCGCATCTAATCGATCATGGAGGATTAGACAGGAACTCAATGGATGCTTGTCTGGTTCTGATTTGCCTAATGCGCTCGTGCGAGTATGTGTGACAGGATCAGTCAGTCGACGATAACCTTCATGTTGTCCCCTAAAGCAAAGCCATCGGGAGGTCTCTATGAACGCCTTGGCCTGTGACGTTCCGATAGTACTCCATGAAAATGGCCCTCCCGAGGTTGACTGCGAAAGATCGTCAACAGTGAGTGTGTTATGAGCACGAGTGGACCTAAAGTAGTCTCGCAATTGTACGTCACCGGTATAGGTATAGGTTCCAGGATCGACGACCCATGTTACACCGGAGGCGGAATATTCAAACGACAATGCATCTGCATGTGCGTGTCCGCAATTCATCGTTCCATGCGGACCACAATCGATCAGCAAATGACTGGATCTGTCCGACCAACCGCTGCGCATGACGAAATATCCTCCATCACTGAATTGCTTAGCCAATTCGGCAGGAGACATGGATTCGAGATCATCATAAGTCGCCACACCTTCAGACCCCAGAAGCCATAGGAGCTCTGGCTGGTCTCGGCCTGCGAGGTATTTCCACCTCGGATTCTTGAATAAGGTTGCACCAAGAGCCAAGGTATCGCGAAAATCATTCCGGGGCCGGACGCCCAACGAAAGAAGTACGCCCCCGTCATCATCACCTATATACGGAGAAGATCCATCCGGCCTACCGATCCACATTAGGTGATCAAGAAGAAGTTTCAGCTTCTGTTCGACCAGATCGGGAAGTGAAACACCCTGAGCACGGGCCATGATATAGAAATGAAGGTAAAAATCCGTTGTGTAACGATGATAGTAGGAGGCTTGCTCGAAGTGTACCCCGTCCTCTTTTACTTGCACCTGGATCTGCTGCAGAAGGATCTTAAGACCCACCGCTCTCCACCGTTTGGCATCACATAGCTCAGGGAGTGTGCTGCCGAGATAAAATAGCCCGAGCGCTTCACCTGTGAGATGGGTGTTCGGACTAAAATAGTACGAGAGATACGTTTCCACGTGATGACCTTGTGCGACTAAATACTTGAGCATGCGCACAACGAACGGGGTAGTTAATGCCGTTGATTCAACGAATAGATGCAATGCCCATAACCACGAGATAATGCGAAACGCGAGTTCTAGACTGCTCACCCAATTGATCCCTCGTTTTGGCAGATTCGCATCCATCCACGATGATATGAGCTTGACGAAGGTTTCCGCGTAACGTTCATCGCTAGTCAACCGGTACGCCTGACCGAGTGTAACGATAAATTGATGGCGGTTTAGTTCCCAAATGATTTTCTTGTCGCCGACCACGTGATGGTCAAGATACGGCACCCGTGTCCAATGGTGCAGGGGGGCGCGAACTCGAGATAACGGTTCCAAATGCCAATCTACGGGAGAGCCGAACCAGAGGTCCTTATGCCCCAAGAGGTCAAACTGATATGCACAACAACGATCTGCCCGTTCGATTATCTCTCTCGCAACACCAGAGAATCGACTACTCATGACATCACGAATTCCCTGATGTACTCCCCACGATGCAAACAACGGAGTTTTCGTTGCCGCGATTCTTTCCCTTATATAAACAGCCGCAAGCTCAACCGAATTGGTCGCTTTGCCTGCCTGAAGTCGTTTTAAAAATTGTTGATCGCTCAATTCGAAGCACCGGAGGCCAAGCAGTCTTTCACATACCTTATTTATTTCCTGTTTTCCCCGCACCCAATATTCGTCGAAGCTTCGTACGCGCATTAGTTGTTCGTCGTCCTTCTAGTGGGTTGTACTAAGTGCACGGTAAAACCTCTCTACTTATGCGGGGTTTTCCCACCGAGGAGGTAGTGGAAGAGCGGGGAGCCATCTATTGCTCGCCTGCTGCGATGACGGCCATCTATACAACTGCATTGAGAGGCGCATATGGTGTACAAGGCTCAGTCTCATGGGCATGGGTAACGCGATATCGATGGAACTAGAATGTCCAGCTGGTAGTGTGGGAATTTCACCCGGATAGTTTCTTGAGGAGATCGGGGGTGGAATGGACTATGTCCATCTGCACCTGGTGATTCCGCCGAAGTATCTGGTGTCAATGGTAGTGGAGACCTTGAAGAGCGTGATACTTTGGCGGCTGAAAGAGACATTCGCGCATGGGGCGCCCAACCGACTGCAGCAGCGGTTTGTGGCCGCGGCTCCCAATCGCATCTGGGCCGGCGACCTGACCGCCATTCCAACGCATGCAGGCTGGATGTATTTGGCTGTGGTTCTGGATCTGTATTCGCGCCGTGTCATCGGGCTGGGCCATGAGTCCACGTCCGGATCAGCAGGTGGCGCTGACGGCGTTGCAGATGGCCCTCACCCATCGATGCCCACGACCGGGGCTGATTCATCACAGCGATCAGGGGGCACGTACACGAGTGGGGCCTACCAACGGCTCATGCGTCAGGCCGGGTTAGCGGCAAGCATGAGTCACAGGGGCAACTGTTACGCCAACGCCGGAGTCGAAAGCTTCTTCAGTACGCTCAAGAATGAACTGGTTCATGATCAGGACTTCTGGGCCCGTGAGGAGGCCCAGGCGGCGGTGTTTGAGTTCATCGAGGTGTTCTACAATCGGCAACGGGTGCATCAAACGCTCGGCTACATCAGCCTAGTGCAGTGCGAAGCCGCATATGTGCCTTAACTCAGTGTCCAAGGAATCGGGGGTAGCTCACTCATTTCTTTATCACAAAATTGCCCAATATCTATTTCATACGGAGCGAGTGTCCGAGCGGCCTCCAACATGCCTAAGCACCAGATGGTACTCCGAATGCCATCTCGGACAGTGACCTGTGGAACCTCGCCTCGGACAATGGCAGAAACGAAGGCTGTCATCTGCTCTTGATATCCTTTATCAGGCCACCAGCATGACCGCACCTTGTTCACTCCGGTTTTTATTTCAACTCGGGTGAAATCCTGCACTGACGCACCAATCCCTGGGGCGAATATCTCCACCCGTTCACCGGCTGAAGTCTTACTCCCAACCGTACAATAGGTCAGGTTTCCAATTGACCCGTCTGCAAACTTAAACGTCGCAGCCAGATTGTTCTGACCAATTGGATCTCTTTGCTCGAGTGGAAGCGAATACGCCATTACAGTGACCGGCTCAGAGTCCAATAGCCAAAACATCAAATCTACGAAATGACATGCTTCGCCCAAGATCGCTCCACCGACAGTGGGATCTGCCATCCAGTAGCTTCCCGAGATGCTGGGAGAATTGACCCGGCAGTTGATCACCGCCGCTGAATGCCGCTGATTCAAGGCACGTTTTAATTTCAGGTAGTAGGGCGCATATCTCCGATTGAAGCCGACGGTGAGTTTCTTACCTGTCTCCGCAACGGCTTGAGCAAGGGATCGGCATTCGCCCTGAGTTAAGGCCATCGGCTTTTCGACAAACACGTGCTTGCCAGCCCGCAGGCAGGCCTCTGCTTGCTGTGCGTGATATTGATTGCGGCTGGCAATGATCACCAGGTCGATATCCTTATCATCCAGAATATCCTGATGCGACGATGTGTAATAAGTTGCTTTAAACCGTTCTGCATAACTCTTACTTCTGGCCCCATTCGACGAATGAACGGCATGCAACTGGACGTTCGGAAGCTTCTTAAGAACGGGCAGATGCTCCCAACGAGCGAGGTTCCCAGCGCCTATTAATGCAGCGCGTAACACGCCCTTGAAAGAACTCGGTACAGGGCCGGTGGTATTGACCCGGGTGACGGGGACATAGACTGGTTCGTACATGGACTGACCGGCGATCGGATAGCGAAGCAACACTGCTATACTATCTGAAGTCGACTCCATAATCGTCTGGTAGGCAGTGGCCGCTTCCTCAAGCGGATATTCATGAGTAATGAGCTTCTGCAAACTCACTTGACGATCCCCTACAAGACGAATGAACTCCTGCATGTTACGTCTTTCAGTCCATCGAATATAAGAAATTGGATAGTCTATCCCCTGTTTCTCATATACTGGATCATAACTGCCTGGCCCATAGGCTCGCGCCATAAACAGCTGAATCTCTTTTAGGTACATCTCATTCCAAGGAAAGTTCATTTCAACCGCGCCGACGATTACTAGACGGCCCCTATCGCGGCAGATTCGTAATGCCTGCTGGCACGGCACAGAGGATTTCGCAGCCGCCGTGACAATGACACAGTCTGCTCCTTTTCCTTCAGTGAGGGAGTGCACAGCCTCTAGCAGTCCATCACCGCCATGGACTGCGTAGTCGGCACCGAGGCCCTTCGCTAGCTCCATTCGGTCCAACTTCAGATCAATGGCGATCACTCGGCCACCCTGTAGCTTGACGAGTTGCGAGACAAGCTGTCCGACCAAACCGACTCCCAACACGGCGACTACATCGCCTACGCCTATCCCAGCAGTTCGAACCGCATTCAATGCAATGCTTCCCAATGCCGTAAAACTCGCATGGCTGAAGGACACAGCATCCGGCACCCTGGCTGTCAAATTCTCTCCTACAAGCAGTGCCTCACCATGGCCTGTTCCTTCTCCTCCATAGGCCACTCGATCGCCAACTTTCAGGTCCTTCACCGATGGATGGACTGCAGCGATCAGGCCCGCGCCAGAATATCCGAGAACAGCGTACTCGTTCAATTTTGCGCGCACTTCAGTAATCGTCTTGACGGGACCCATTTTCTGCATGACATCATAAATTTTTCGAAGGTGAGAAGGATTGTCCGCCACTCCACGAAGAAGTCCTTCGGTATGGATGCTGGCGGTCTCTGTTCCACTGCTAATCAACGAATATACCGGCTTAACAACAAGATGATGAGGGATCGGAATTGGATCAGGTACGCTATCAACTAGAATATCCTTAAACCCTTTCCGTAACACCTGCTTCATCTTTTCCTCCTCACTTCACTGAGCTCACTATGACATTATTGCGAGGTGCCGTCTTTTTCATTAGCTCATGGTAGAGTTGCAACCATGTTCCCCTTACTTCTGTCCACGTGAATCGTCTGGCGGATTCTCGGGCATTACGTGCAAGTCGCGATGCCACAGTAGGATCATCTAGCAACCGAAGGGCATTGCTCGCGAGAGCTTTATAGTCTCCACATTCCACTATCAATCCTGTTTCATCATGGGTCACGATCCACGGAATTCCTCCGGCATTCGTCGTTACCACTAACAGTCCGGAGGCCATACTTTCCGTGATTGAGGCGGGCATGTTGTCAATGTCAGATGCGTTCAAATAAATATCGTGCCGGTCATAAAGATCTGGCATCTCCTCAAAAACTACGCGCCCTATAAACGACACGTTCTGTAATTGTAGATCCTTCGCCAACTGTTCGAGCTCACCTTTCATCCAGCCATCAGCGGCGATGGTCAACACCGCTTCTGGATAGTGCCGTTGAATGAGGTAAAATGCCCGAAGCACATTACCGACGTTATACAAGGGCTCAAGAAGGCGGCTACATAGAAACACTGGACGGAGTGGATCGCGGTCTCGAAATTGGAATCGATCGAGTTCAACCAGATTGAATATCGCTCGCGCGCGCAATCCAAATCTCGCAAAAACTGCTACAAGATAGTCAGATGGAACCACTATCGCGTCAGCCAAACGCATAATGGGAGTCGTGGTAAGTTTCCAATTTGCCAGATGACCCTCTGCTTCGCCGCTACGATAGTTGACAATTACCTGTTTGCCATACACCTTCCCGATCAAAATGACCGGCGCGACTGAAAGTAGATAAGAATAGTATGAGGCCGAAAATACGTGCACCACATCGCAGAAAGGAAGTCGAATCGCTAAGATAATCCAGTAGAGCAATGAAGTAATTGCGGTGCGAAGATACTTGACCTTCTGCATCCAACGAAAGGGAAATGGGAGCCGAGGATTGTGGGGGATGAAACGGAGATCAAGCGATGTGATGCCCCCACTTTCGTGGACACTTCAAAA
>LVWS01000007.1 GCA_002083365.1 Nitrospira sp. SG-bin1
GCCCAGCATCGCACAAAAGGCCGGATTACATTGCACGAAGCCGCCGTCCAGGTCGGCTATGGCTATACCGGTCCCCGCATGTTCGTAGACGCTACGAAACCGTGCTTCACTGTCGCGCAAGGCTACTTCAGCACGGGCGCGTTCGACCGCCGCCCAGGTTCGTTCCCCCGTTTCATGCAACAGTGAGATTTCTTCCGTTTTCCACTGACGCGGTTCGGTGTGATGGACGCCGAGATAGGACACCCAGCGGCCGTCTTTGACGAGCGGAACGCCTAAGGCGGACCGGACATCGAGGCAGGCGAACGCAGGACGCTCCGCGTCTCGTAACTCCGTCGCGACGGTTATGTCCGGGATGACGACCACTTCGCCGCGCCGTAATGTATCCACCGCGGCGTTCCATTCCGCGGTCGGGAACCGGCCGATGAGCTTCGGCAAACGCCCGCTCGTGTACGTATCCTGCACGATGCACGTCTTGCCGTCCGACGAGACGTCGGCATAAAACACCCGGTCCGCCTGCAACAACTCGCCGACGACCTGCATCGCCGCCCGCTGAATTTCCAACGGATCGGACAGCGGGCGTAAGACATCGCTTAATCTCAAGAGAAACTCCTGTCGGCGTTCCTCCGATTTGCGCTCCGTGATGTCGAGCGACACGCCGCTGAACCGAATGGGTTCTCCTTCATCGTCATACGAGAACCGTCCGTGGAGGGAGAGCCACCGCAATTCACCGGTATCGGCCCGGTAGACGCGATGTTCTTGCGCAAATAGCCCTCGCTCACGCTTCGCCCATTCGATCGCGGCCGTGACACGGCCGAGGTCATCGGGATGCACCAGCCGTCGCCACTGTTCCATCGACACCGGTCCGCTTTCCGGCTTGTAGCCCTGCATCAGGGCATGTCGCCGGTTCCAGACCGCCTCTCCCGTCCGCACGTCGACATCCCATGAACCCAGGTCCGCGCCCTCCAAGGCCAATCGCAGTCGTTCTTCGCTGTCGCGGAGCCGGTCTTCGGCCTGCTTGCGCTCGGTGATATCCGTCGCCATCCCCAGTATTTGCCGGACCTGCCCCTCCGCGTTCCGTTCCCACACGACATCGCGGCTGAGAAACCAGCGATACGATCCGTCGCGATGTCGGAAGCGATATTCCACCTGAGTCGTCACCCCGTCGCCTAATTCTTTGAAGGCTTCGAAGTACTGGAGCAATCGGATGGCGTCGTCGGGATGGAGAACGGTCGGGATGAAGTCCGCCCCCAACGCATGGACTTCCTCCGGGCTATAGCCCAGCACGGCTCCGGTGTGTCGATTCACATAGACATTCCGCTGTTCCTGAAGGTCGAAGATATACAGCACACCGGGAAGCACCGACGTCATTTCGCTGATGAATCGATGATTTTCCCGCAACCGTTCCTCGGTCCGCTTTCTCTCGGTGATGTCGCGCAAGATTTTGGAGGCCCCAAGGATACGGCCCTGTCGGTCTCGAATCGGCGAGATGGTCAGCGACACATCCACATCGCGGCCGTCCTTGCGCCGCCGCACGGTTTCATAGCGGGTGATGGACTCTCCCCGCTTGAGCCTGTCGAGAATGGCCGGCTCTTCCTCCACCAGATCGGGCGGAAACAACATGGTGACCGGTCGGCCGACGGCCTCCTCCGCCGTATAGCCGAGCACGGCTTCCGCGCTTCTGTTCCAACTCGTGATGGTGCCCTGGAGGTTTTTCCCGATGATGGCGTCGCTCGTGCTCTCGACAATGGCCGCCAACCTCGCCTTTTCCTCTTCAGCCCGCACGATGGCGTCTACATCGGTCACTGAGCCGACCCAGCGACGGACTTCGCCCTGATGGTCACGTACCGGCAACGCCCGCGCGATCACCCAGGCATAGGTGCCGTCGGTTCGGCGCAACCGCTGCTGCGCCTCGAAGGGCAGGCCGCCCTTCATACATTCCAACCATCGATCGATATTCGCCGCTCGGTCGTCGGGATGCAGCGCCTCGGCCCAGCCGTGTCCGGCCACTTGCTCCGGTGTTTGTCCGGTGAACCGGCACCAGCCCTCGCTCGTCCAGGTGTTCCACCCGTCCGCGTCGGTCTCGAACAAGAAGCTCGGCACGGCCTCCGCCATCGTGCGGAACCGGGCTTCGCTCTCCCGCAACGCTTGTTCCGCTTGCTTGCGTGCGGTGATGTCGTTGCCGACGGTGATCAGGCAGAGCGTGCCGTTGAGCTCGACCAAATCGGAAGACACCAGAATATGGCGGATGTCGCCGAGCTTGGTCTTGAAACTCAGCTCCAGATTGCGCACCGGCTCGCCCGCTTTCAGACGGTCGATGAGCCGGACTCGCTCCTCGTGTTTCGGCCAAATGCCGAGCATCAGCGTCGTGTTGCCGATCACTTCTTCGCGATCGAACCCGAACAGCCGCAGACAGGCGTCGTTCACTTCCAGACAACGGCCGGTCTCCACTTCGGTGATGCCGACGGGGTGCGGGCTTGCGCGGAAGGCTTTGGCGAATCGCTCTTCGCTTTCGCGCAGCGCGTCCTGCGCCTGCTTGCGCTCGGTCATATCGTGGACGACGCCCGCCATGCGCACCGGTCGGCCGCCGTCGTCGTAGTAGAAACGCCCGGTGCCGCTCATCCATCGCACCGAGCCGTTCGAATACAGAAACCGAAATTGGTCCGAGTACTGCGTCTCCTGCCGCGCCATCATGCCGAGCACTTTTTTCCAGACCCGCTCCCGATCATCCGGATGGAGCACATCGGAAAACGCCTCGACTTTGCCGCTCAAACTTCTGGTTTGCATGCCGATCAACCGCTCGTGGGTGCCGAACCACTGCACATCTCCACCGACGATGTCCCAATCCCAGGCGCCGAAATCCGTGAACGAGGGGACGGCCGAATCGTCGAGTGTATGGCGAGAAAAATGATCCATGTCCGGCTCCTGTATGCGACCCACTGTTTCCGTCCTCGGACCGTCAGCGATGAAGCCGGCGGTCGGACCAGATATCATTCGGTGTACGAACGAACGAGGAGTCGGAATATTACGCCCTAATCCTTTTGAGGCACAATCGTAAAATGAACGTGAAACTAAACTAGGGTTCTTCCTAGTAGCCTGGTGTTCCTCTGGGGACAGTCCTAGTGCGTGAAGCCCCCCCATAAAGATATCGTGCTTATAAAGAAGCCATGATTTGTGTCATTAAGGAGGCTGCCATGAAGATTCTGCTGGGTTTGGCAATTGCTTTAGTGTCTTTTTTAGGCTTTTCCACGATAGGCGTGGCCGGTGAGATGAAGGGCGAAATGGAAAAGGCGAAAGGACAGGTCAAAGGCGAGATGGAAGAGGCGAAGGGGGAAGCCAAAGCTCTGAAGGAAGAAGCAAAAGGAAACGATATGAAGGCGGCCGGAGAGCGGGCAAAAGGCAACACGAAAGGCGCCATGGAGAAAGGGAAAGGCAAGGTCAAGGAGCTGAATGAAAAAATGAAGGACTAAGCTGACCGCGTCGGCTTGCACGGACGGCCGGCGGGAAGTCGGCTATCAATGGGTGGATCTTTCACATCGCCGGACGGATGACGGAGGTTCCTGTAGGTCGGCCATGTCCTGAACGTACCGCATGCACGTTCAAGAGATTCTCTTATGGGGCGTGGTGGCACCGGCTTGTTGACGGTGATTCTTCGAATCGCCAGGCCTTTCATCTCACACGAATGGATGGACGTCCCCCTTCCTCCTCGGTTCCATGATCACGCCGAATCGCGATCGCGCAAGCGTGATCGCGATTCGCCATCCATTGTCTCAACGGATGGTGGATGGCCCTGTTTTATGCCGCCTTGTTTCACAGCTTCGGTTTTGCGACGTGGTGGCCGGGCGGGCTTCTGGGATTCGCCCATGCCGCCTTCGTCCTGACCGTCGTGCTGCCCTGCTGCCGGGCCCCATCCCAGAATGGCCTCGGACTTCCAGGACCCTGAACCGACTCGTCTGCTGGGAGCCGCCCGGATTCTTGGCCATGAATTACGGCTATCAAACGCCGTTGGCGACGGTGCCGGCGCATCTCGCATACGGCGCCGTGCTGGGTGGATTCTATCGGGTTTGATCGAGACTCAAGGCGGCGCCGATGTGAGCGAGATGGGTGAGCGCTTGCGGGAAATTTCCCAGCATGTGTCCCGACGAGACATCCATTTCTTCCGCGTACAGACCGACGTCGTTCGCGCGCCTCCCAAGCCGGTCAAAGAGACGGCGCGCCTCGGTCCGATACCCGGCCCCCGCCAGGGCTTCGACGAGCCAGAAGCTGCAGGGCAAAAAGGCTCCTTCCGTGCCATCCAATCCGTCTGTTCCGCGATAGCGATACACGAGGTCATCGCGACACAGGTCCTTCCGGATCGCGCGAATGGTGCCGATCATACGAAGATCGTTCGGATCGATGAACCCTTCATTCGGGAAGAGAAGCGCCGTGGCATCGAGCGCCTGCTCGTCGAAGCGCTGGACGAAGCTTCTCCGTTCCCAAGAATAGCCTCCTTCGAGGATGAGGCATCGGATGGAATCGCGCACCCGTTTCCACCGCACAGTATCGGCCCGCAGGCCTAAGGTGCGAACCACCCGCTCGGCACGATCGAGCGCCACCCAACACATCACCTTGGAATGCACATATTGCCGCGGTTCGGTCGGGATTTCCCAGAATCCATGATCGGGACGGGCCCATTGTTCGCAGACCAATTCGGCCATCTGCACGACATGTCGCCGCATGCCTCGATCCAGATCCAGTCCCTCCTGGACCGCATGCCACACCGCCCCCATCACCTCCCCATAGACGTCCAATTGGAACTGCGCATGGGCCTGATTCCCTGTCCTTACCGGAGCGGATCCACGATATCCCGCCAAATGGGCCAGGGTTTTCTGCGTCAGTCCGCTCTCTCCGTACACGTCATACATGACGTGCAGCGCGGGATAGGTGAGCGCGGTGGCATGGGTCATCCATTGCACGAAGGCCCGCGCTTCCTCGAGGTATCTCAAACGGAAGAAGACCCGCGCGGTATACGAGGCATCACGCAACCAACAATACCGATAGTCCCAGTTCCTGGTCCCGCCGATGACTTCCGGCAGCGAGGTCGTGGGCGCCGCGACAATGGCGCCGGAGGGAGCGAAGGACAATAGTTTAAGAGTGACCGCGCTACGAATGACCTGCCGGCGATACGGTCCGCGGTAGCAACAGGTTTCCGCCCATCGGTCCCAATAGCGGCTGGACTCTTCGATCGTCTGTTCCGCCTGCGCGATGACGGGATACACGGCCGGTGCGTCTTCCGAATAAGACAACCACAAGACCGCCCGACGCCCGGCGGCCATGTCGAGTCGGGCGTGTAAGCCGCCCGGCGCGACGGTCATCGGGATGTCGGTGGAAAGATGAAACAGCCGATTTCCCAAATCGGCGCAATATCCCGCCTCGCCGCGGCTGCGGAACATCGGAATCACACACCCGTCGTTCGGCCGTGGCCGGCAACCGATCTGCAGGGGGACGGTACCCTCCACTCCTTCGATATATCGCAACACGCTGCGCCACGGCGTCAGACGACGTCGCTTGTCCTCTTCCGGCATCACCGGCATGCAATCCGTCACCCGGACCATGCCGCTTTCCGTCCGGAATTCGGTCATGAGCACGGCGGTCGAATCACGATAGGCCCGATGAGCCGAGAAGGAGCACGAAGGGGTAATGCTGAAATAGCCGCCGCGTGCATGGTCGAGCAGACGATTGAACACGGAAGGACTGTCGAACTGAGGGAGACAGAGCCAGTCCAGCGAGCCGGATGAAGAGATGAGCGCGGCGCTTCGGCAATCGCCGATCAAGGCATAGTCTTCGATATCGGCATACGGCGAACGCAAGCGCTCAGATCCACTTCACCTGTTCTTGCCGCGTCATGGAACCGGGTATCCGCCGCAAAAACATTGAACCTCGGTCGGAAACACGACGGAATATCGGCGGGTCACGGTTTTCCTTTCGGCCTCTTGCGGCCGGCCGACACCAGTCCCGCCCTTGATCCGCCGGTCTTTCCTCCCTTGGTCCCCTTGGCTTCGAATCGCCCATCCGATTCGGGCGGCGGCCCCGCGCCGGCTTTCCGCGACGATCGATGTCCTCGACCGCCCACTCCCGGCGTGGCTGCATCCCTTCCCTGTCCTCCTTCCGAGGACCGGACCCTTTCCTGCCTGCTTCGTTCCTGGTCGACAGGAAAGTGGGTGATTCCCACCTTCTTCGCCTGACCGTCCTTCTTGTTCCGCCGGGCCATCTGTGTCACCTCTCTCAGTCGAAAGCGACCGTTCCTATCGGAGGCCGAACTCTCGTTCACCTCTCACGCGAGCGATGGGTTCCATTATTTGCACGCACGTGGCGGTGTCGCCGGGATCGACGAATGCGAACGAAGCCGGCGGCCCGGAATCCGAATGCTCGGCAAATCTCGGTTGAGCGGCCTCGATGATCATGGCCGGGGTGATGTGAAGCGCCTTCTGAAGATGTTGCTTGAGCACCGGCAAGGCATCGGATGCCCATCGTTTGATGTCCGTGTCCGCGAGCTGCCGCGCCTGCTGCTCGAACTCCGTCACTTCCTTCGCATGGTCCCGCAACATATGCCGCATATATTCGCGATCGAAGTCCTGGTTCCGCAGCATCGCCAACTCTCGATGTATCCGCTTCTGCTTCTCGCTCACCTGCACCGGCAGTTGAATCCCTTCCTTTAACCCCAGTCGACGAACTTCCCGTTGAGCTATCTGGTGATCCTCGATCATCTTGGCGGCGAATTGCTTCACGCTCCGGCTCGATGCTTTGCGGGTGGCCAGTTGTCCCAGCATGACCACATTCTCCTGTCCCTGAGCCACGGTCGTCAGAAACGATTCTTCGGCGGCACTCCGCATTGCCGCCGAACTCGGAATTACGGGCGCAATTGCCACGACGGCGACCCCAGCAATGAACACTCTTGTAAACTTCATGAGCCTCCTCGGCTCTCCTGATGTCTCCCCTCAGCGCTACATGACCCTGGGCCATGGAGAGACCTATCTGAGTATCACAGGTACCCTCATCGCAATGGGCGTACCAGCTGTCGCGATCCCTTTTACCCGATCAGAACGGACGAGACTTCGCGTCAAGATAGCGGTGAATCGCTCATCATCGGCTCACTCGTACAGGGCGACTTGTGCGAGCGATGCCGGAGCAGTCGTGCACAAAACGTCTCCACGAGCGCAGCTTGTCTCCGACCGAAGTCGAAACGGGAGTGATTCTCCGGTTCACGTGCCTCTCCGTCGTCCATACGAGGCGATGGACATCGCCTGATGCTCGATTCGCCATCGGCCTAGGCACCCCCCCAGGCGACGAGTTGTCGCATCCGGAGTACGGTGAACCGGAGTGTTGACGACGTATGGAAGAGGTTGACGAACAGACCATTGGTCAAGGCTATCCTCGCCCGCAACTGCGTCGAGCCAACTGGACCAATCTGAACGGCCTTTGGGACTTCACCATGGATCCGTTCGCCGTGTGGCAACATCCGAAAGAAGTGCCGTGGCGGAACGTCATTCACGTCCCTTTCGCCCCCGAAACGGAACGCAGCGGCATCGGCGAGAAGGATTTCTTCAAGTCTTGCTGGTATCGGCGGTCCATCTCCTTGTCGAAACTCCGCCGTGAAGAACGGTGCCTGCTCCACTTCGGAGCCGTGGATTACAGGTCCACCGTGTGGATCGACGGCCAGTGTCTGGGCTCGCATGAAGGCGGGTACACCCCCTTTTCGTTCGACGTCACGGAACACTTGGCGGACCGAGAGCGGCATGAGCTGGTCGTTCGGGCCGTGGATCTGCCGAACGATCTCCAACAGCCGCGTGGAAAGCAAGACTGGCAACGGGAGCCCCACCTCATCTGGTACCCGAGAACGAGCGGAATCTGGCAGACCGTCTGGCTGGAACAGGTGCCGGATCGCCATATCCAGAGCATCCGCTATACCCCCAATTTGAGCCGCTGGGAAATCGGCCTCAATGTGGGTCTCGCCGGGCGTGACATGGAGGGGATGCGGGTGAAAGCCGTCCTGAGGGTGAAGGGGCAGCTGCTCGCCGAAGACAGCTACAGCGTGTCGGCCGGCGAGGTGCACCGACGCATCGCGTTGTCCGATCCAGGCATCGACGACTCACGGAATGAATTGCTCTGGAGTCCCCGCTCTCCGACGCTGATCGACGTCACGCTGGAGCTGCTCAACGCGCGCGGGGACGTCCTCGATCGGGTCGAAAGTTACACGGCGCTGCGGGAAATCTCCATTCAAGGGGACCGCATCATTCTGAACGGGCGAGCGGTGCAACTCCGGTTCGTGCTGGATCAAGGGTACTGGCCGGAGACGGGCATGACGCCTCCTGATGATGCGGCGCTGCGGCGCGACGTCGAATTGGCGAAGCAGATGGGGTTCAACGGCGTGCGTAAACATCAGAAGATCGAAGACCCCCGGTATCTCTATTGGGCCGATCGCCTCGGCCTGCTCGTCTGGGAAGAAATGCCGAGCGCCTACCGCTTCACGACCAAATCGGTGGAACGGCTGAAGCATCAATGGGAGGAAGTGCTGCACCGAGACTACAACCACCCCTGCATCATCGGATGGGTGCCGTTCAACGAATCCTGGGGCGTGCCGAACCTCCCGGACAATGCGGCGGAACGCCACTATGTACAGGCGCTCTATCACCTGACGAAAACGATCGATCCGACCAGGCCAGTGGTCGGGAACGACGGGTGGGAAAGCGTGGCGACCGACATCATCGGCATTCACGACTATGACAAGGAACCCGCCCGCATGGCGCTGCGCTACCAAACGACCGATATGCGCGTACGACTGTTCCTGCACGAGCGGCCGGGCGGGCGCCTGCTCATGCTGCAGGGGCAAGAATCCGGACCATTGCAAGCAGAACATCCCATCGTATTGTCCGAATTCGGCGGCATCGCGATCAAAGGGGAACGGACATGGGGCTATGTCAAAAGCCAGGACGCCGACGAACTCGAACGCCGATACGTCGAGTTGTTGGCCATGGTGCACGGGCTGCAACTGCTTGCCGGATTTTGTTACACCCAATTTGCGGACACTTATCAAGAAGCGAACGGGCTGCTCCATGCCGACCGTCGACCGAAATTTTCAATCGAGCGGATGTCCGAAGCGACCCGCGGACCCGAGCATCATCCGATGCTGGAATCCGACCAGGAGACCCAGGCGACATGACTTCGCCCCCCCCAACCGTCCCGCTCTACAAGGAGGTACTGCACAAACCGGATGGGCGCATGCTGATTCTCTACGGACGAGAGCCGATCGTCGCGCAGGAGGCTCCGAATCCGCCGGGTGAGCGGCCCGCGCCTTCGAGTCATTTTCGTTGGCATCCTTTTCGAGGAGAGTGGGTCGCCTATGCCGATTATCGCCAGCATCGCACCTTCCTGCCCGCGCCCGAACACAATCCGCTCGCTCCGACGGTGGATACGGCTCGACCGACGGAGCTTCCCTCGGGCCGGTATGACGTCGCCGTGTTCGAGAATCGCTTTCCGACGTTGTCGCGCGATGCAGGCCGGCCGCCGGAGTCATTGACGGACACGAGGCCAGGCACGGGGGTGTGCGAGGTCATCGTCTATACGCAGGATCCGACGGCGTCGTTGGGTACGTTGCCGCTCGAACATCTTGAAATCGTCCTGGCGTCGTTGGGCGACCGTTATAAAGAGCTCGGAGAAAGACCGGACATCCAGTACGTCATGCCCTTTGAAAACCGCGGCGTCGAAGTCGGCGTCACGTTGCATCACCCGCATGGGCAAATCTACGCCTACCCCTTCGTGCCTCCGATTCCGGCCGGCGAACTCCGTCGGCAAGCGGAGTTTTTCCATGCGCATGGGCGGGGACTGCTCGCGGCACATCTCGAAGCGGAACAACGGGACGGACGGCGGATGCTCTATGACGGGGCGCACGCCGTCGCCTTTGTCCCGTCGTTCGCCCGCTATGCGTATGAAGCGTGGGTAGCGCCTAAACGGCCCGCCCCCTCGCTGGCCGACCTTTCTCCCGCCGAGCGACGGGATGCGGCCCGCGCCCTCAAAACCCTCCTCCTGAAATACGACGGATTGTGGGGCCGTGCCTTTCCCTATGTCATGGTTTTCCATCAGGCCCCCACCGATGGAGTTCTGCATCCGGAAGCGCATTTGCATCTCGAATGCTATCCCGCCTATCGCATGCCGGGACGGCTCAAGTATTTGGCCGGCAGCGAACTGGGGGCGGGCGTATTCACCTCGGACACGTTGCCGGAATCCAAGGCGGCGGAGTTGCAACAGGTGGCGGTGCACCTTGACTGACTCTGCAACCGCGCGAGCGATCACCCGGAACTTCCCCGCCCTCTTCGGCGCCGCGCCCACACACAGGGCCGATGCTCCTGGGCGCGTGAACCTCATCGGAGACCATACGGACTACAACGGCGGATTCGTCCTGCCGATGCCGATACCTCACCATACGACCGTCGAACTGCGCTTGCGGGAAGACGGAATGGTCCGCATGTGGAGTGCTTCGGTCGAGGAACCCTCGACCCTCGAAACATATAGTATCGGCGGCGAAACCAGGAAACAGGACTGGACCGACTATGTTCAGGCCGTGACATGGGCGCTGCGTCCCGACCATCGCGCATTACGCGGGTTTGACCTTCGGATCGAATCGACCGTTCCCCTCGGAGCCGGCCTGTCGTCGAGTGCCGCTCTGTTGATCGCGCTGTTACGAGGACTACGCAAAGCCTTGGGGCTGGAGTTCACCGACGAAGCCCTCGCCACCGTGGCCCACCGGGCGGAAACCGAGTTTGTCGGCGCGCCGGTGGGAATCATGGACCATATGGTCTGTTCGCTGGGCAGGCCGCACGAGGCGTTTTTTCTGGACGCCGCGACGCTGGAACATGAGTACGTCGCCTTACCGCAGACCATCGAATGGGTGGTGCTCCACTCCGGCTTGTCTCATCACCATGCGACCGGCTCGTACCGCGAGCGTCGGCAGGAATGCGAGACCATCAACCGTTTGCTCGGCCTGCGTTGGTTGCGCGACTTGGAGCGCAACGGCCTGCAAAGCGTGCTGGCGAGGATCGGCGAACTCCCGTCCCCATTGGACCGGCGAGCCAGGCACGTCATCACGGAAAACCAGCGTGTCTTGACCGCCATGGATTTCCTGCGGCAAGGCAATGCACAGGGGTTCGGCACGGTCATGTCGGCGTCGCATGATTCGCTGCGGCATGATTTCGACGTGTCCATTCCGGACATCGATCTCTTGGTCGAGTTGGCCCGTGCGCACCCCGCGGTCTATGGAGCCCGGTTGACGGGCGGAGGATTCGGAGGATCGGTGGTCTTCGCGGCGGCGGCCGGAAACGGCAGGGATGTCGCGCAGTGGGTCTCCCAACGCTATCGTGCGGGCACACAACGAGACGCGACGATCTTGCTGCCGTTCAACCGCGAGACCAGCCATCTATAAATTCGGCGCAAGTTGTCTTCCCCGGAACGATATGGCAGCCAGCCTAGCGATGCCGCCTCGTAACCAACAAGGAATCGTGTACGTTTTAGGGTCCGCCTTTTGCACAGCTAAAGTTTGTTGTGACCTCAGACAGCACGTCGCCGACTCTGCGCTTCCAGATTTGAATCGCCCACCGATTCACGATGTCAGCTCATGTCGGGACATAGCGGGAATCGCATGACCGCAGAAAGAGGGTCCATGTCCTTGAACCAATCGATCGAATCCTCCACGAGTCCGGATATTCTGTGTCTTTCGCACCTGCGTTGGAATTGGGTGTTCCAGCGTCCGCAACACCTCTTGACGCGCGCCGCCGGAAAACGCCGGGTCTTCTTCGTCGAAGAACCGGTGTTCGACGCGACCAGCGCTCCTTTCATGGAACTTACTTCCCCGCATTCCGACGTCATCGTTGCCGTCCCACGTCTGCCCCGTGACAGTAACGGAGCAGAGATCGAGGCGATCCAAAGCCGGCTGCTCCAGTCATTGTTGGAAGAACAAGCCGTTCGGCGCTACCTCCTCTGGTACTACACCCCCATGGCGCTGCCGTTTTCACGCGATCTGACGCCCTTGGCCACCATCTACGATTGCATGGATCAGCTGGCCGGCTTTGCCGGCGCTCCCCCGGAAATCTTCGCGCTCGAACGGGAACTCCTCGAACGCTGCGATCTCTTGTTTACCGGCGGACTCAGTCTCTATGAAGCGAAACGGACCGGTCATGCGAACGCGCATTGCTTTCCCAGCAGCGTCGATGTGGAGCATTTCCGCCGGGCTCGAGAAGGCGTCATCGACCCGGGAGATCAAGCGCCGATTCCCCATCCCCGCATCGGATACTTCGGAGTCATCGACGAACGATTGGATGTGAACCTCATCGCCGCCGTGGCGAAGCTCCGAAGCCATTGGCATTTCGTCTTCGTCGGGCCGACGGCGAAAATCGACGCGGGCTCGCTCCCTCAGGCGGCGAACATCCATTATCTCGGGTCCAAACAGTATCAAGAGTTGCCGGCTTACGTCGGCGGATGGGATGTCGCATGGATGCCCTTCGCGCGCAATCAAGCGACCCGTTTCATCAGCCCGACCAAAACCCCCGAATATCTGGCGGCGGGCAAACCGGTCGTCTCGACTTCCATTCGTGATGTGGTGCGTACCTACGGCGACCACGGCTTCGCGCGCATCGCCGACTCTCCGCAGGATACCGTCCGCGCGATGCAGGACAGCCTCCTCGACGATCCTCATGACCGATTGATCAAGGTGGATTCATTGCTTCGAAATCAATCGTGGGACGAGACCTGGAAAAGAATGGACTCATTGATCAGCGAAGTATCGGCCGGCATGCCCGCGGTGAGATCGTAAATGTACGATTATCTGATCGTGGGAGCGGGATTCGCAGGCAGCGTCGCGGCGGAGCGCCTGGCCGCCGGATTCGGCAAGCGGGTCTTGATCGTCGATAAGCGAGCGCACATCGGCGGGAACGCCTACGACGCCTACGACGAGCAGGGAATTCTGATCCATCGGTACGGCCCGCACATTTTTCACACCAACAGCAAGGATGTCTTCGACTACCTATCCCGTTTCACGGCCTGGCGGCCGTATCAACACCGCGTTCTGGCTTCGGTGGATGGGCAGCTGGTTCCCATTCCAATCAATCTGGATACCATCAATCGGCTATATGGGATGACGCTGACCGGTCCGGAAGTCGAACAATTCTTCGCCTCGAAGGCCGAGCCCGTGGCCGTGCCGCGCACGTCCGAAGACGTCATCGTCGGCAAAGTCGGTCGCGAACTCTACGAAAAATTTTTTCGCAACTACACGCGCAAGCAATGGGCGCTCGATCCGTCCGAGCTGGACGCCCAAGTGACCGCGCGCGTCCCGGTGCGCACCAACCGGGACGATCGCTATTTTACCGACACCTACCAAGCGATGCCGCTCCACGGGTACACCAGAATGTTCGAGCGGATGCTGGTCCATCCCAACATCACCATCGTGCTCAATACCGACTATCGGGACCTTATCGGTGAAGTGAACTATAAAAAAATGATTTTCACGGGACCGATCGACGAGTTTTTCGACTACCGATACGGTTCGCTGCCTTACCGGTCCCTGGAGTTCCGTTTCGAAACCGTGCACCGGCCTCTGGTGCAACCGGTCGCGGTGATCAACCATCCGAACGACTACTCGTACACGAGGGTGACGGAGTTCAAACACATCACCGGACAAGATCATCACTGGACGAGCCTGGTCTACGAATACCCGCAGGCGGAAGGCGATCCGTACTATCCCGTCCCGAGGCCGGAGAACACGGCTCTCTACCGCAGGTACGATGCGTTGGCCCAGGCCACGTCGGGAGTCCATTTCGTGGGTCGTCTGGCCACGTACAAGTACTACAACATGGATCAGGTGGTGGCCCAGTCGCTTTCATTATGCACCAAACTGACGGGCGCATCGCGCCATGATCTCATCGAGGTGTCACAGAATGGCCATCCAGCTGTGGGCGGGAGTCGAGTGCACGGTTAACCGGGTCGGCGATCGCTATTTCGATCAATTGGTCCGCAACGGTCATGAGCGTCGACCGGACGACATCGATCGGTTTGCCTCGCTGGGCGTTGCCGCCATGCGCGTTCCCGTGCTGTGGGAGCGCACGGCTCCCCGCGGGCTATCGAGCGCCTCATGGGAATGGTCGGACCGATGTCTTCATCGGCTCACGGAATACGGTATCCGTCCGATCGTCGGCCTCATCCATCATGGCAGCGGTCCTCCCGACACGAATTTGCTGGACCCCGATTTTCCATCGAAGCTGGCGGCGTTCGCCGAAGCCGCCGCCCGACGATATCCCTGGGTCGAGGCCTACACACCGGTGAACGAACCGCTGACCACGGCTCGTTTCAGCGGCTTGTACGGACATTGGTATCCCCACCGGCAGGACGACCGGTCCTTTCTCCGGGCCTTACTGAACCAGTGTCGCGCGACCGCGCTCTCCATGCAGGCGATTCGCTCGGTGATCGGGTCGGCGCAGCTCGTACAGACCGAAGACGCGGGCCACACCTACAGCACGCCGATGCTTACGTATCAAGCCCGGTTCGACAACGCGCGCCGGGTGCTCGGCTTCGATCTCCTCACGGGGCGCATGAGTCCGGATCATCCCTTGTTGGGCTATCTCGCCCATCATGGAATCACGGACGAAGAGCTGGGATGGTTCACGGCTCATCCTTGTCCGCCGGACGTGATCGGACTCAATTATTACCTGACCAGCGACCGTTTGCTTGACGAGCGCCTTGAGCGCTATCCCTCCTGGTCCCATGGAGGGAACGGGCGTCATGCGTACGCGGATGTCCCGGCCGTGCGGGCGTGGCGGGACGGCATTACCGGATTCGAGAAGTTGCTGGCCTACTTTTGGGATCGCTATCGCATCCCGGTCGCCTTGACCGAAGCTCATCTCGGCTGCACCAGGGAAGAACAAATGCGCTGGCTCAAGGAAGCCTGGGACGGCGCGCGCCTCGCGGCATCTCGCGGAGCCGACGTGAAGGCCGTGACGGCCTGGTCGCTGCTGGGCACGTACGATTGGAATAAATTGGTGACGGAAGAGACGGGATTCTATGAGCCGGGAATTTTCGATGTGCGCGGTCCGGCGCCGCGGCGGACCGCGCTCGCCCGCATGATGCAAAATCTTTCATCGCGTGGTGACTTCGAGCATCCGCTCTTGGGCGAGGTCGGCTGGTGGCGGCAGCCTTCCCGGTTTCACTTTCCTCCGGTGGGACCGGAGGACGCTCAGGATAGCAAGCCGGCCGACATGGTCGCGTCGGGCGACGGCACACCGGCCGCCGGCAGGAATCATCCGATCGTGATCATCGGCGCCAATGGAACGTTGGGCCATGCGTTTGAACGACTCTGTGCTCAGCGCGGCATTCCGGCTCGGGCTCTGGCACGCGCGCAACTCGATATCACGGACGCGCGCGCCGTCGATCGGGTGCTCGGCGAAATCCGCCCGTGGGCCGTCGTCAACGCCGCGGGGTACGTCAGGGTGGATCAGGCGGAAGGCGACACCGTCCGATGTCTCCGCGACAACGCCGGCGGCGCACGACATCTTGCCGAGACCTGCAGCCGATACGGGATCAAGCTCCTCACGTTTTCGACTGATCTCGTTTTCGATGGGCTTCGAACGTCCCCCTATCTCGAAAGCCATTCTATCGCTCCGCTGAACGTCTACGGCCGGAGCAAAGCCGAGGCCGAGCGCGCGGTATCGCGGACCCTGCCGTCCGCATTGATCGTCCGCACGAGCGCCTTCTTCGGACCGTGGGATTCGGCGAACTTCGTCGCCCATGTCCTCCGTGACCTCGGTCAAGGACGCAACGTTCGTACGGCGGATTTAGTGGTATCTCCCACGTATGTGCCCGATCTCGTCCAGGCGAGCCTGGATCTATTGATCGATGATGAGCGAGGCATCTGGCACATTTCCAACCGCGGAGCGGTGTCCTGGTATGACTTCGCGCGAACCGCGGCCGGTATGGCTTCATTCGATCCGTCGCTGATCGAACCTTGCGAGCCGTCGGCGTTGGGGTGGTCGGCGCTGCGCCCGTCGTACAGTGCCTTGGGCAGCGAGCGAGGCTGGCTCCTGCCATGCTGGGAAGAGTCGCTCGAACGGTATGTGGGCGATCGGCACACGACCTGGACATCGTGGACCTCGTGCTGAGGCATCGACGGAATTTCTCGAGAGCGTCCCTATCGGATCTTCCGCTGCGACGGGCATTGATGTTGCGTCGTCCTGCACGAGAGAACACTCACGGAGGACGTTATGCTTTTGAAATGGGCATTGATCTTTTTCGTGGTTGCTTTGATCGCGGCGGCGTTCGGCTTTACCGGCATCGCTGCAGGGGCGGCGAGCATCGCCAAGATCCTTTTCTATCTGTTTCTTGGCATATTCCTCATCTTGCTCATCGCGGGCATCATCGTGGGACAGAAGATATTTTCTTAACATCCGAATATCGCTCCGAAGCATGAGAGAACGGCTCGGACGATGTCCGGAGCCGAGACAGGCTGTCTAAGCCCGGACAAACTGTCCACGACAACGCCGGTCACCGGCCGTTCGGGATACCGAGGATCGGCGCCCGCTTATCTTGCATGCGGCGAACTGGCTCGCCGCTTGCTTCATCGATTCTATCGGTTTTGAAGGATCCCCTTTACCCCCGGACTGAAGAGAGAGGATGCAGGATGGATGTTGAGCGGACATTGCAGATGGGCCTTTATGCGGCAGGAGTTCTTCTCGTCATCGGCGCGATGCTGGGGCTTCCGGCATTCCTGGGAGAGCGACATTGGCGAAAGCCGGAACGTCGGCGAGATATTGCGACCGGCGTGCAGTATGAATCGGGGATTCAACCGACCGGCAATGCGCAAATCCGCCTTCCCATCCAGTACTACCTGGTCGCGATGTTCTTCGTGATTTTCGACTTGGAAGCCGTCTTTCTCTATGCCTGGGCGGTGGCGGTCAAAGAAACGGGTTGGCTCGGCTTCATCGAGGTGACGATCTTCGTCGCGATTCTCTTGGCGGCGCTGGCCTATTTGTGGCGTATCGGCGCATTGGATTGGAGCGCCCGATATCAACGACCGCCTGTCCGTCGCCTTCATCGTTTTCAAGTGAAGGAGCGGGCCGATGCGCGGGTGGCGTAACGGAAGACTGGAAGGGACTTCCATCAGGGACGGCGGCGACGGCTCCCTGGCGACCGTGGTCGGTCAGTCGGTGTTGCTCGCCACACTCCAAGATTTACTGGCTTGGGGCAGGAAGAATTCGCTCTGGCCGCTGAATTTCGGCCTGTCCTGTTGCTACGTGGAAATGGCGACCAGTCTGACCAGCGTCTACGACGTGGCCCGGTTCGGCGCCGAAGTCGTCCGCGGTTCTCCCCGCCAAGCCGATGTCCTGGTGGTCTCCGGTACGGTGTTCATCAAGGTGGCTCCGATCATCAAGCAGCTGTACGAACAGATGATGGAGCCCCGGTGGGTGATCTCAATGGGTTCCTGCGCGAACTCAGGAGGAATGTTCGACGCGTACTCCGTCGTGCAGGGTGTGGACAAATTCCTTCCCGTGGACGTGTACATGCCGGGGTGCCCCCCGCCCCCCCATGCCTTCATGGAATGTCTGCTGCTTTTACAAGATAAAGTCGGTCGGGAACGACGGCCGTTGAGTTGGTGGTTCGGTCCGCAAGACGTCCAAAAACCGATCATGCCGTCGATGAGGGACATGAAACGAGAAGAACGGATCCATCGGCGGGACTATCCGGCCCCGGATATCCTTCCCAGAACCGATCTCCTCTCGCCGCGCTTCGCGGCACAACAGCCGGATGAATCGGCCTCCAAGCCATGAACCGACTATCATCGACCATTGAAGGCGTGTCCGTCGGTGTTTCCGGCGTGGTGAAGGAACTGGAGAGTCGCTTCGGCTCCGGCGGAATTATGGCTTTTCAGCCCACAAAAGATGAGATCCCGACTGTCTGGATCGATAACAATCGGCTGCGTGACACGCTGACATATTTGAAGTCCGAGATTCCCCGTCCGTTTCCCATGCTGTTCGATTTGAGCGCGACCGACGAACGGCTGCGCCGCAATCATGGCGGGTTGCCGATCGGGCTGTTCACCGTCTTCTATCGCCTCTATTCATTCGATCGCAATGAATCGCTCCGCATTAAAGTACCCCTCCGCGAGGAACCTCTCTCGTTGCCGTCCGTCATGGATCTCTGGCCGAACGCCGATTGGTATGAGCGCGAAATATACGACATGTTCGGCATCCGGTTCGAAGGCCACCCGTTTCTCCGCCGTCTCCTCATGCCTCCGTGGTGGGACGGCCATCCCCTGCGGAAAGAACATCCGGCGCGCGGAACGGAGATGGGCCGTTTCCAACTGCCGCCGGAAAAGCTGGCCATGACGCAGGAAGCGTTGCGGTTCAAGCCGGAAGACTGGGGGTTGGTCCGCACCCATCACGACTCCGACTTCGACTACATGTTCATCAACCTCGGGCCGGCTCATACCGGCACGCACGGCGTCTTGAGGCTCGTCACGCAACTGGCGGGCGAAGAAATCATCGACATCGTGCCCGATATCGGCTTCCACCATCGGGCCAAGGAAAAGATCGCCGAGCGGCAGACCTGGCACACCTTCATTCCCTATACCGACCGTGTCGACTACCTCCAAGGTGTGCTCAACGAGATGCCCTACTGCCTCTCGGTCGAGCGACTGGCCGGCATCACGGTTCCAGACCGGGCGCAGGTCATCCGCGTCATGATGAGCGAGTTCTATCGTCTGGCCAGTCATCTCGTGTGGTACGGCACTTTCGCGCAGGACGTCGGCGCCCTCTCTCCGGTCTTTTACATGTTCAACGACCGCGAGCGGATTCATGCGATCACGGAGGCGATTTGCGGCGGTCGCATGCACCCGAACTGGTTCCGGATCGGAGGCGTGTCCCAGGATCTCCCCGTCGGTTGGGACAAACTGGTCAAACAGTTCGTGGACTACCTCCCCGGCCGTTTGGATGAATACGAGCGGCTGGTGATGGACAATCCGATTTTCAAGGAACGGACGGTCGGCATCGGCGCCTTCACGCTCGAAGACGCGATCGCGTGGGGCGCGACCGGCCCCATGTTGCGTGCCTGCGGGCTGCCCTGGGATCTGCGCAAGGTCCGCCCCTACTCCGGTTACGATCGGTTCGACTTCGAAGTTCCGGTCGGCTCCCGCGGAGATTGTTACGATCGGGCCGTCGTGCACGTGCTGGAGATGCGGCAGTCGTTGCGCATCATCCGCCAGTGCCTCGACCACATGCCGGCCGGTCCGTACAAATCTCTCGATTCCCTGACGACTCCTCCGCTCAAAGAACGGACCATGCATGATATCGAGACCCTCATCCATCATTTTCTGGGGGTGAGTTGGGGACCGGTGCTGCCGCCGGGCGAGGCGGAAGTGCCCACGGAATCGTCGAAGGGCCAGACCAGCTATTACTTGACCAGCGATGGGGCACAAGTTTCGTACCGGACGAGAATCCGTACCCCGTCCTTCGCGCACATTCAGATGGTCCCGTTCATGGCACGCGGCGCCCTGTTGCCGGACCTCTTGGCGATACTGGGAAGCGTGGACTTTGTCCTGTCGGACGTGGATCGGTGAAGTCAGGCAAGAAGGCGTTATTCGAATCGCGAACCGCAAGAGCACTCCGGCGTTTAACGAAGAACGTTTGACGATGAACGAACATGTTGACCGACATTGAACGGCGCGAAATCGAAGAGGCTTTGAAGCACTATCCCGACAAACAGGCGGGTGCCATCGATGCCTTGTTGCTCCTCCAGCGGCGGCGTGGATGGATCTCGGACGACTCTCTTCATGACATCGCGCGGCTTCTGAACACGACGGCAGAAGATGTGGACGGCGTGGCGACGTTTTACAACCTCATTTTCCGCAAGCCCGTCGGCCGCCATGTCCTGTTTCTGTGCGACAGCATCAGCTGCTGGATCATGGGAGGTGAACGGCTACGAGAACAGTTGAGCCGACGCTACGGTGCCGAGATGGGACGGACGACGGCCGACGGTCGTCTCACGGTGCTCCCGATCGCATGTCTCGGACATTGCGAGCGCGCCCCGGCTCTGATGATCGATGACGATATCTACGGCAATGTCACCACGGACAAGATCGAACGAATCGTGGAGAAATACAAATAAGACAGGTTAAGGATCAGGTTGAGCCGGATTCACTGATTCCTCAACCTTCACCTGAACCCGGTTTCAGTTATGGAACATCCCCTCACTCAACACATCGCCCGGGATCACCGGTATCGGTCTCTGCAGGAGTACGGCAAGACCGGCGGCTATCGCAGTCTCAAGAGACTGGCCGAGGGGCTCTCCTCTCATGACGTCCAGCGACTGGTGACGGACTCAGGACTGCGCGGGAGAGGCGGCGCCGGATTCCTCACCGGCACGAAATGGAGCTTCGTCCCGATGGGGTCGGATGCGCCGAGACCGAAGTACATCGTCGCCAATGCGGACGAGATGGAACCGGGTACGTTTAAGGACCGCGTGCTCATGGAGGGTGATCCTCACGGCCTGGTGGAAGGGATGATCCTCGCGGGCTACGCCATCGGAGCGGAAGTCGGGTACGTTTTTCTCCGGGGCGAGTACCGGCTGTCCGCACGGTACTTAACACAGGCCATCGCCGAGGCCTACGAGCAAGGACATCTGGGAAAGACGCTGCCTGGAACGGATTTTCGCTTCGACCTTCATCTCCATGCCAGCGCCGGCCGGTACATTTGCGGCGAGGAAACCGCGCTGCTCAATGCGTTGGAAGGGAAACGGGCGATTCCCCGCGCCAAGCCCCCTTATCCTCAGACGGTGGGTCTGTGGGGCCGGCCCACCGTCGTGCAGAACGTCGAGACCTTGTACAACATTCCTCACATCGTCAACCATGGCGCCGCTTGGTATCGCGGTCTCAGTCGCGGCAAGGACGGCGGCACGAAACTCTACGGCATGAGCGGGCGTGTCGCGCATCCCGGCTGCTGGGAACTTCCCCTCGGGACGACGGCTCGCGAACTGCTGGAACACTACGCCGACGGCATGTTCGACGGTTTCGGCTTTCGTGCGCTGCTCCCCGGGGGAGCCTCGACGGCTTTTCTTCTCCAAGAACATCTGCATCTTCCCATGGACTTCACTTCGATCCCGCCTCATGTGGGCCGACTCGGAACCGGAACGATGATCGTGCTGGATGACCGGACCTGTCCCGTCGGATTCGTCCTCAACTTGGAAAAGTTCTTTGCCCGCGAGTCCTGCGGCTGGTGTACCCCCTGCCGCGAGGGGCTGCCGTGGGTTGCGCGGATACTCCAATCCTTCGAGGAAGGTCGAGCCACCAAGGATGATCTGACGTTGCTTGACATGCATGCCGAATTTCTCGGCCCCGGCCGGACGTTCTGCGCCTTGGCGCCGGGTGCGGCCGAACCCTTGCGGTCCGCGTTGAAATATTTTCGGGATGACTTTATGCGGCATATCCGTTTGGGGCAATGTCCTTGGAACGTCAAGGCGAAGCGGCAAAGGGTTTTGGTGTAGCCCAAACTTGAAACAAGAGACGAAGCTCGAAACGCGAAACAAGACACATAAAACCAGAACCCGATGGCAACGATCATCGTCGATAATCGATCCTACTCGGTGGATGAGCGACAGAACCTGCTTGCCGCTTGTCTCGGCACGGGATTGAACGTGCCCTATTTCTGCTGGCACCCCGCCATGGGATCGGTCGGCGCCTGTCGCCAATGCGCGGTCAAACAATTCAAGGATGAACAGGATCGGCAAGGGCGCCTTGTCATGGCCTGCATGACTCCCGCTTCCGACGGCGCCCGCATTTCGATCGACGATCCAGACGCCAAGGCCTTTCGCGCCTCGGTCATCGAATGGCTGATGGTCAACCATCCGCACGATTGTCCGGTCTGCGACGAAGGCGGCGAATGCCATCTGCAGGACATGACCGTCATGACGGGCCATGCCTACCGCCGCTACCAGTTTCCCAAACGGACCTATCGCAACCAGTATCTCGGCCCCTTCATCAAGCACGACATGAACCGCTGCATCCAATGTTACCGCTGTGTCCGCTTCTACAGAGATTATGCCGGCGGGCGCGACCTGAATGTCTTCGGCTCGCACGACAACCTCTATTTCGGTCGGGAGAGCGACGGGACCTTGGAAAATGAATTCAGCGGCAATTTGATCGAGGTCTGTCCGACCGGCGTCTTCAACGACAATACGCTCTTCCACCACTACTCGAGAAAATGGGACCTCCAGTCCGCCCAGTCGATCTGCCCCCATTGCAGTCTTGGGTGCAATACCACGCCGGGAGAACGCTATGGGGTCTTGCGCCGCGTCGTCAACCGCTATAACTCCCAGGTCAACGGATACTTCATCTGCGACCGAGGTCGATTCGGCTACGACTACGTCAACAGTGACGGTCGGATCAAACGAGCCCTCTTGAGGTCGACCGGCGACCGCAGCAGCCCGGCCAGGCCGGAAGGAGTCTCACACGTGCTGGCCGTCGCGGCCGACCGTTTACGACGGGCGCGTGGGATCCTGGGAATCGGCTCTCCCCGCGCGTCGTTGGAAGCCAATGCGGCGCTCCGTTCGTTCGTGGGCCCCGATCGGTTTTTTCTCGGCATCGGCGACCGTGAGCATCGGCTCATCTCGACGATCCTGACTATTCTGACGACCGGTCCTGTCCCCTCCGCTTCCATGCATGACGTGGAAGACTCGGACGCGGTCTTCGTACTCGGTGAAGACGTGTTGAACAGCGCTCCGCGCCTGGCGCTCGCGCTTCTGCAATCGGTTCGCCAAGAGCCGATAAAACGAGCGGATGACTTGAAGATACCTCGGTGGGACGATGCCGCGGTCCGCAATGTCGTGCAGGGCCGACGTGGACCGCTCTTTCTCTCCGGTTATCGGCGGACGTGGCTGCATGATCATGCGACGGAGGGTTATTTCGCCGCGCCGGACGATATCGCCCGCTTGGGTTTTGCCGTCGCTCGGTCGATTGAAGCGGATGATTCCTCCATCCCGGACCTTTCGAAAGACGCACGGGACAGGGCCCATCGCATCGCCGACGCCCTGAAGCAAGCGGAGCGGCCGTTGGTGATCGCCGGCACCGGAAGCGGCTCCCAAGCAACCATCGAGGCCGCAGCCGATGTCGCCTGGGCGCTGCATCGCATGGGGAAGCATCCTCGTCTCAGCTTCGTCCTTCCGGATTGCAACAGCTTGGGCCTCGATCTTCTCGGCGGCGGAACGTTGAACGAGGCGTCTGCATGGATTCGGGAGGGAAAGGCCGACAGTATCATCGTGTTGGAGAACGACCTGTACCGCCACGCGCAGCCCGCGGAGGCCGATGCCCTGTTGAATGCCGCAAACACCGTCATCGTCATCGACTCACTCGATCATCGAACGTCGGCTCGCGCCGACATTCTTCTGCCGGCCGCCACGGTTCCGGAATCCGACGGGACCCTCCTCAATCAGGAAGGTCGCGCACAGCGGTTTTATCAAGTATTCGAGCCGGACGGCGACGTGACCGAAAGTTGGCGCTGGCTGAGGGATCTGGCCCGGGCAACTTCGGATGAAACAGAAAGTCCGTCCGGTGTCGCAACCTGGCAAACCTTTGATGACGCTGTCTCAGGCACGGCGAAAGCGGTCCCGGAACTCGCCCGGATCGAAGAAATCGCTCCCCCCGCTCGTTTTCGTCTCGTGGGGCAAAAGATTCCTCGACAGCCGGAGCGATATAGCGGCCGCACCGCCATGCGGTCCCATCTCACCGTGCATGAGCCGCCTCCCCCGCCCGATCCCGACACGCCGCTGGCTTTTTCAATGGAAGGGTATCGAGGGCCGGTTCCTTCGCCGCTCATTCCGCAGTTCTGGAGTCCCGGCTGGAATTCCACTCAGGCTTTGAACAAATACCAGGACGAAGTCGGCGGCCCGCTGCGCGATGAAATGCCGGGCCTGCGGCTGATCGAGCCGACGGCCGCGCAGGCTCCCTCTCCGTTCATGGACATCCCGCGTCCCTTTCAGCCCACACCTCACCGTTGGCTGCTGTTATCGCTGCCCGCTCTGTTTGGGAGTGAAGAGTTGAGCAATCGCGCGCCGGCCGTCGCCGAACGAATACCGGACCCCTTCATCTCACTGCATCCATCGGACGGCGCCCGACTCCAGTTGGGAGACGGAATCGTCATCGAATTGACGTTGCAGGGAGTCACCTTGCGATTGGCCCTGCGCCTGGACTCTTCCACGCCCCCCGGCACGGCCGGCATCTCCGTGGTCCATGAAGCCGTCGGGATCCGATTGCCGGCTTGGGCGGACCTTACCGAGACCATCCGAGCCGAACGGAGGGTGGCATGATCGACTGGGGACGCACCGCGTTCATCATCGCCACCATGCTCGGTGGCCTGCTGACACTCGCCGCCCTCCTGATTTGGGTCGAGCGCCGTTTGCTCGGCATCTGGCAGGAGCGCCATGGGCCGAATCGCGTCGGACCAGGCGGGATTCTGCAATCTCTCGCCGACATGATCAAAATCTTCACGAAAGAAGATTGGATTCCACCGTTCGCCGACAAGGCCGTGTTCGTGCTGACGCCGGCGATCATCGTTGTCGCGGCGCTGATGTCGTTCTCGGTCGTCCCCATCGCGCCCGGCTTTGTCGTGGCCGATGTCAATATAGGGGTGCTGTTCTTTTTGGCCATGTCCAGCCTTGCGGCGTACAGCGTGATCATCGGCGGCTGGGCCTCGAACAGCAAATTCGCATTTCTCGGAAGCCTCCGCGCCACCGCTCAACTGCTCAGTTACGAGGTCTTCATGGGCCTGTCCCTGATGGGGTCGGTACTCCTGACCGGATCCTTCAATTTAAGCGATATCGTCGATGCTCAACGTGATCTCTGGTTCGTCGTGCCGCAGTTCATGGGTTTCCTGGGCTTTTTCATCGCGGGCTTGGCCGAGGCGCATCGCACGCCGTTCGATGTGCCGGAGGCGGAAGCCGAGCTGGTGGCCGGATATCACGCGGAGTACAGCGGAATGAAGTTCGGCATGTTTTTCGTCGGCGAATACCTGAGCGTCACCCTGCTGTCGGCGATGATCGTCATTCTGTTTTTCGGCGGATGGCATGGACCGCTGCTGCCGCCGGCGCTGTGGTTTCTGCTCAAGACCACCGTCTTCATCGTATTGATCATCCTCATTCGAGCGACGTGGCCGCGATTGCGCTTCGATCAATTTCTGTCGTTCGGGTGGAAGGTCGTGATGCCGCTCGCGTTGATCAATTTGCTGGCGACAGGAGGAATCGTGCTCTGGAAAGGAAACTGATGTCTATCTGGTCCGTCTCGTCAGTTCGGAGATCAATCAGACCATATCACCCGAATAGACCACACAGACGAGATGGACAAGAGGCACCATGACACTCTTTCGCTACATCCGTGACCTGGTGCTCGGTCTCTGGATCGTCTTCAAACGCACGTTCAGCAAGCCCGTCACGGTGCAGTATCCCGAGGAACGGCCCTATTTGCCGCCCCGTTGGCGCGGACGGATCGTGTTGACGCGCGATCCTGACGGCGAGGAACGTTGCGTCGCCTGCTATCTCTGCGCGGTCGCCTGTCCGGTCGATTGCATCGCGCTGCAGGCGACCGAAGATCCGACCGCGCATGATCGCCGGTACCCGGCGTTCTTTAGAATCAATTTCTCACGCTGCATCTACTGCGGGTACTGCGAGGAGGCCTGTCCGACCTACGCGATTCAGCTCGTGCCGGATTTCGAACAGAGCGAATACACCCGCTCCAACATGGTGTACGAAAAGGAAGACTTGTTGATCAGCGGCACCGGCAAGTATCCCGACTACAACTTCTATCGAGTCGCAGGCGTGAAGATTCGCGACAAGGACAAGGGTGAGGCTCAGAATGAATTGCCCCCGGTGGATGTGAGGAGTTTGATGCCGTAAAGCAGTGCTGAGGTAAAGTGCCGAACGCGGAGCGAGAAGCATTGGCGTACGCAGCACTCAGAACTCAGCCCCGGACTTATCTTATGGATATTCTTTTTTACATCGCCGCCGCGGTCACTGTCTTGGCAACGCTCCGCGTGATCACGCATCTGCATGCGGTGCACGCCCTGCTCTATTTTGTCGTCGCACTGATTGCATTGGCCGTCATTTTCTATCTGCTGGGCGCGCCGTTTGCCGCCGCATTGGAAATCATCGTCTACGCCGGCGCCATCATGGTGCTCTTTGTGTTTGTCGTGATGCTCCTGAATCAAGGACCGTTGACCGTCGAACAGGAACGCAGTTGGCTGTCGCCGGGCATGTGGATCGGGCCCAGCCTACTGGCGTTCGTCCTGCTGGGGGAAGTGCTGTACATCCTTATGACGAGCCCCCCGCCGTTGCATGACCTCGTCGGCGTCGGCCCCAAGGAGGTGGCGGTCGCCCTTTACGGACCGTATGTGATCGCCGTCGAACTGGCCTCGATGCTGCTCCTAAGCGGTCTGGTGGGCGCGTATCACCTGGGGCGCCGCTTGGGCAAGGAGCGCCGTTGATGCTCACGACTCACGCGTTGATCCTGGCGATGGTTCTTTTCTGCTTGGGGCTCATCGGCCTTCTGGTGCGGCGCAATGTTCTGTACATGTTGCTTTCAGTGGAGATCATGCTCAATGCCGCGAGTCTGGCCTTCATCGCGGCCGGGGCCAGGTGGGGCCAGACCGACGGTCAGATCATGTACATGTTCATTTTGACGTTGGCGGCGGCCGAAGTGTCCGTCGCGCTGGGGATCGTGCTCCGGGTGTCATCGTGCTTCCGGACCTTGGACGCGGATGCACTGAGCGAGATGAAAGGATAACAAGGAGGTTGAGATTGAGGCTGAGGTCGAGTGCCGAAAAGGTGCGGACCAACTTAACCTCGATCATAACCTTGGCTTAGAGATTATGCTTTCCTTACTTTGGCTCATCCCGGCGCTGCCTCTCGCCGGCTATCTGTCGCTCCTGGCGTTTGGATCCCGACTGTCCCGTCGCGGGATCGCCTGGCTGGGGACAGGCTCCGTCGGTGCGTCAGCTCTGATCACCGGACTCGTGGCGTTCGAGTTCATCCCACAGCTTTCAAACAGGCCCTCGTACCGCCAAGTCTCGTGGAGTTGGATGGACACCTCGGGCATGGCCGTGGAAGTCGCCTGGTATCTCGATGCGCTCGCCCTGCTCATGCTGCTCGTGGTGACCGGCGTCGGCTTTCTCATTCATCTTTATTCCACGAGCTACATGAGCGGCGACGAAGGATACCGGCGCTTCTTCGCCTACATGAATTTGTTCGTGTCCGCCATGGTCACCCTGGTGCTCGCCGATAATCTGCTCCTCTTGTACGTGGGATGGGAGGGTGTCGGGCTCTGCAGCTATCTGTTGATCGGTTTTTGGTATCGCGACCCCGAAAACGGGGCGGCGGCGCAGAAGGCGTTCATCGTCACCCGCGTCGGGGACACGGCGTTGGCGATCGGCCTGTTCATCATCTTTTCTTACGTGGGTACCCTCTCGATGCAAGAAGCCTCTATCCGTGCCGCCGGCATGTGGCCCGTGGGATCGCAGCTCGCCACGACGGTCGCCGCGCTGCTGTTGATCGGAGCGCTCGGCAAGTCGGCGCAGATTCCCTTGCACGTGTGGCTTCCGGATGCCATGGCCGGTCCGACTCCGGTCAGTGCCCTCATTCATGCGGCCACCATGGTCACGGCGGGTGTGTACCTCATCGCGCGTCTGCATGGTCTTTTCACGCTCGCGCCGGCGGTGCAGTTTGCCGTGGCGGTCATCGGCGTCCTGACGCTTTTGCTCGCCGCCGTCAATGCGCTCATGCAACGGGACATCAAACGCGTGTTGGCCTACTCCACGATCAGCCAGATCGGCTACATGTTCCTGGCGCTGGGCGTCGGCGCGTGGCCGGCAGCGCTGTTCCATTTTCTCACGCATGCCTGTTTCAAGGCTCTGCTCTTCCTCGCAGCCGGTTCCGTGATTCTGAGCCTCCACCATGAGCAAGACATGTTTCGCATGGGTGGATTACGACGGAGCTTACCCCTGACATTTTGGACCTTTCTCATCGGCGCGGCCGCTCTGTCGGGCGTCCCCCTCATTGCGTCGGGCTTCTACAGCAAGGACTGGATTCTCTGGTCCGCCTGGTCGTCGCCGCTCAGCAACCGATGGCTTTGGATCGGTGGAGTCGTCGGTGCCATGCTGACCGGCCTCTATACTTTTCGAATGGTATTCCTGGTGTTCTTCGGCGAACAGCGGACCAAGCCGGGTCCGGAGCGGGGACCCGCCGTTTCAATTCCATTGGTGCTGCTCGCTCTGCTCGCCGTGACGGTCGGATTTTTGGAATTGCCCCGGACGCTCGGTGACCTCCGGCTGTTCAGTCACTATCTGACCCATGCCCTACCGACCGTATCTTCCGGTCCCGGGATGGATATTGCGGAAGAGGCCCGAGAACAAGTGATGGTCGGGTTCATGTCCTTGCTCGGCATCGGCTTGGCCTTCATGACCTTTTTCCCGAAGTCAACCATGCCGAGCTGGATGGCTTCTCCCGCCTGGCGAGATGACGTCGCGGCGCGATGGCGAGACTCATGGGGATTCGACCACCTGTACGATCGTCTGCTGGTACGGCCATGGCTTTCGTTGACGAGCACCCCCCGCGACGTGATCGACCTCCTGTATGAAAAATTTGTCGATGCGCTCGGTTGGACCCATGGGCAATCCGTTCGCACACAGACCGGACGGATTCGGTGGTATGCCGCCACCATGGCGGCCGGAGCTCTCATTCTTCTTGGTTTGTTTATCGGATTGTGATTCCGATGTTGCTGTGGCTGCTCATTCTGATTCCGTTGCTCGCGGCTCCGTTCGCCTGGTGGGCGGCGCGCTCTTCGCCCCTCCTCGCTCGATGGATAGCGATCGGCGCATTCGCAATCGATGGCATCGTGTCTTCGACCGTCTGGATCCGGCATCGGGACCCGTCAACCTCCGATCCGGGACAATGGATCCTCGACAGCCATACACCTTGGATTCCTCAATGGGGAATCGATCTGCATCTTGGCCTGGACGGCCTCAGTTTCGTCCTCATTCTCTTGACGACCGTGCTCGGCGTCGTGGCGGTTGTGTCTTCTTGGACGGAGATTCAAGAACGACAAGGCTTTTTTTATTTCAACCTGCTGCTGGTCCTGAGCGGTGTCATCGGCGTGTTCCTGGCCTTGGACCTGTTCCTCTTTTTTCTTTTTTGGGAGGTCATGCTCCTGCCGATGTATCTCATCATCGCCGTCTGGGGACATGAGAATCGCCGCTATGCCTCCTTCAAGTTTTTCCTCTTCACGCAAGCCGGAAGCCTTGTGTTGCTCGTTGCGATCGCCACATTAGCCTTGCTTCATCAGGACGCCACGGGAGTGCCGAGCTTTGACTACCACGATTTGCTCGTGCTTCCCATCACACCTTCCACTGCCTGGTGGCTCATGTTGGCCTTCTTCGTGGGTTTTGCCGTGAAGCTTCCGATCGTACCGATCCATACGTGGCTTCCCGATGCCCACACGGAAGCGCCCACCGGCGGCAGCGTCATCCTGGCGGGACTCTTGTTGAAAACCGGCGCGTACGGGTTATTGCGTTTCACCATTCCGCTGTTTCCCGACGCCGCACATGCATTTGCCCCGATCGCCATGGCATTGGGAGCAGTAGGAATACTGTATGGAGCGCTCTTGGCGTTTGCTCAGACGGATTATAAACGGCTCGTCGCATACAGCAGCATCAGTCATCTGGGGTTTGCCTTGATCGGGATCTTTGCCATGACGAGCCTGGCTCTCCAAGGTGCGGTGATGCAACTCGTCGCGCATGGGGTGAGCTCAGCCGCGTTGTTCATGCTGGCGGGCGCGCTTCAGGAACGGCTCCACACGCGGGATATGCGCCGCATGGGCGGCCTGTGGGGGTCGGTTCCGCGGCTCGCGTCCATCGCCCTCTTTTTCGCCATCGCCTCCCTCGGTTTGCCGGGATTGGGAAATTTTGTCGGTGAATTCCTCGTCCTTTTCGGATCGTTCGGCCCGCATCCGCTGCTGACGGCATTGGCCGCCACCGGTATGGTGACCGCCGCGGTTTACTCACTGGCGCTCATTCAGCGAACGTTCCACGGGCCCCTCCGTGTCGATCGGGACTTACAGGATCTGTCCGGAGCTCCCTTCGCCGTCCTGGTGTCCATGATGGCGCTGTTGGTCTGGCTTGGCTTGTATCCCATGCCCTTGTTTTCAGCGACGAAATCGACATTGCAATCTTTCCATTATCTTGAACCCACGGCGCCCAACGCAGCTTCATCACGGTCGAAGACCTGTTTGACGAGTGAGATGTTCCAGCCCATCCCACATTTTTCACATGTGAGCGCACCATGACGGCGACGGACCTCTTCACGCATTTTCCGATTCCCGCAATGGGAACTCTCGGCGTCGTCACCATACTGGAAACCGCCGCTCCCAGGCGCCAGGCCACCATCGCAACACTCGCCGTGACGAGTATTGTCGTTCCCTTGAGTACATTGTCGCCGGCTGTGAGAGCCTTGATCCTGCTTCTTGTACTCGTTATTGGATTCCAACCTCGATGATACTGTGGCTGCTTATCATCATCCCCTTGCTCGCGGCTCCGCTCGCATGGTGGGCGTCGCGCCGGTCCCCCCTCGTGACGGTGTGGATAGCCGTCTGCGCCTTTATGATGGACGGCGCGCTGACCTTGATCGCCTGGCTTCATTATCCAGTTCCGCCCGGCGCGCTCGAGGGACAATGGATGTTGGACAGCCATACGCCATGGATCCCTCAATGGGGGATCGATCTGCATCTCGGTTTGGACGGCCTCAGTTTCGTCTTCATCGTCCTGACGAATGTGATCGGCATCGTGGCCGTGGTGTCTTCCTGGACGGAGATTCAAGAACGACAAGGCTTTTTTTATTTAAACCTGCTGCTGGTCCTGAGCGGTGTCATCGGCGTGTTCCTGGCCTTGGACCTGTTCCTCTTTTTTCTTTTTTGGGAGGTCATGCTCCTGCCGATGTATCTCATCATCGCCGTCTGGGGACATGAGAATCGCCGCTATGCCTCCTTCAAGTTTTTCCTCTTCACGCAAGCCGGAAGCCTGGTATTGCTCGTTGCGGCCGTAACGATGGCCGTGTTGTATCAAGACGCCACGGGAGCGCCGAGCTTCGACTACCACGACCTCCTTGCTCTCACCACCGCACCTTCAACCGGATGGTGGCTCATGCTGGGCTTCTTTCTAGCTTTCGCCGTGAAACTTCCGATCGTGCCGTTTCATACATGGGCCCCGGACGCGTATGCTGAAGCACCGACCGGCGCCAGCATCCTGCTTGCCGGAGTGCTGGAAATACCGGCGGCCTATGGTTTGTTGCGTTTCGTTCTCCCCCTTTTCCCGGAGGCAGCAGAGGGCGCAGCCCCTGTAGCGATCATTCTCGGTGCGTTAAGCATCCTCTATGGATCCGTCCTCGCGTTCGCTCAGACCAATTTCAAACGACTGGTTGCCTACAGCAGCATCAGCCATCTCGGATTTGTGCTGATGGGCATTTTTGCAATGTCTGATCTGGCGCTCCAAGGCGCGGTAATGCAACTCATTGCATACGGAGTCAGCTCATCGGCTCTGTTCATGCTGGCCGGTATTGTTGAGGAGCGGCTTCATACGCGGGATATGCGTCACATGGGAGGGCTGTGGGCGTCGGCGCCCCGTCTATCGTCCATCGGGCTCTTTTTTGCCATTGCCTCCCTCGGCCTTCCGGGGCTGGCCAATTTCATCGGGGAATTTATGGTCCTTCTAGGGTCGTTCGAGAGATACCCGCTGTGGACAGCATTGGCGTCCACAGGCATGGTGACCGGAGCGATCTATTCGCTGGCCCTCATCCGGCGAATATTTCATGGGCCTCTCCGAATCGATCGGCAGTTCCCAGATGTCTCAGGCGGTCCTTTTGCCGTACTGATTGTCATGATGGTCATTCTGATCTGGCTGGGCTGGTATCCCTCGGTCATATTTTCGGCGACCGAATCGAGCGTGCAGTTTCTTCATCACTTCGAAACGTCTGCACCCGACGCGGCTTCGATGCGGTCGATCATCGATCTTTCGCCTTTGCTGCAGCCTCCTTCTCCACCTCTTTTTGATGCGAGCGCACGATGACGGTCTCAGACCTGTTCGCACTCTCCCCTATCCTCGCCCTTGGCGCTCTTTGCATCATCACCATGCTGGGAATCGCCATACACAGACGCCACGCGACCATCGCCGCGCTTGCCGCCGTCGGTACCGTGATCACCCTCGGCACACTTCCACTGGCGGCATCCGTCTCGCCTCGAACCGTGACGACGCTGCTGCGACTGGACAGCTATGCTTTGCTGTATATGGGGCTCGTGCTCACCGCGACACTCGTCATTGTTCTGCTGTCCTATCGCTATTGGATGCTGCACGTGGAAGATCACGAGGAGTGCGAGGAATTCTATCTCCTTGTGCTGGTCGCCACGTTGGGCGCCCTTGTTTTGACCGCCTCCGTACACTTCGTTTCATTTTTCCTGGGATTGGAGCTGGTCAGCGTCTCCCTATACGGTTTGATCGGCTATTTGCGGACACGTCGCGCTCCTCTTGAAGCATCGCTCAAGTATCTCTTGCTGTCATCGACGGCTTCGGCCTTCCTCCTGTTCGGCATGGCGCTGCTGTACTTTCAAACCGGCACGATGGTCTTTGCCGAACTGAGCACCGCCACAACCGGCACGAAGCCGCTTTGGCTGGGAGGCTTCATCCTCGTGATGGTCGGGATCGGTTTCAAGCTCGGACTCGTTCCGTTCCATCTCTGGATCCCGGACGTGTATCAAGGCGCGCCGGCGCCCATCACCGCCTATGTGGCCACCGTGTCGAAAGCAGCGGTCGTGGGACTTTTGCTTCGCTTTGTCACCGATCTGCGGATTCTTGAAACACCGGCTCTCGGTACCTTCTTCGCGTGCCTCGCGGTCGCGTCCATGCTCGGGGGCAACATCTTGGCGCTGCTGCAACAGAACGTCAAACGACTGCTGGCCTACTCGTCCATCGCGCATTTTGGATATCTGCTGGTGGCGCTCCTCGCGGGAGGACCGTTCGCCGCCGAAGCCGTGACATTCTACGTCATCGCCTATGTCACGATGACCTTGGGAGCCTTCGGCGTGGTGACGGCTCAATCGACGGCCCGGCGAGACGCCGACCGGTTCGAGGACTATCGCGGATTATTTTGGTCGCGACCGTGGTTGTCCGTCACATTCATGCTGTCGCTTTTGTCGCTGGCGGGCATTCCGATCACGGCCGGATTCTTCGGGAAATTTTATGCGATCGCGGCGGGGGTCCGTGCCGATTTGTGGCTGCTGGTCTTGCTTCTGATCGCCAACAGCGCCATCGGGGTTTACTACTATTTGCACTTGATCGCGACCATGTTCGACCGCTCCACCGTGGAGACGACCATGGAAGGCAGGGCCCCTTCAAAGCAACCGATTCACGGCAACTGGGCAACCGCGCTCTCATTGGGCATGATTGCATCGATGCTTCTCTGGCTGGGAGGCTATCCGGGTCCATTGATCGATCTCATACGGATCATCATCGAGGATTTGATGGGCTCGACTCTCCATGCGAGGTTCTAGGCCTCCGGGTTCGGGTGCGTGAATTTGGTTACACCGTCTCCGCACCGCGCGCAAGTGTTAGGGATTATCCGAGTACCGGCTGACGTGTGAACGCGATATCGTATGACCAGAACAAGCAATGGAAACATTGTGAACACATAGCGGAAACGCTATCACCGCATAATGTAAAAATTGCATGTTCGAAGGCTCCGTCCTTGAAAGAGGACGGAGCCCGTTTATTATAGAGGTCTGTGGTGCAACGCGACCAATCAATCTCCCCGACTTTCTCTTTCATTTGAGCCCCCCTTCCCCTCCAGCGGCGCGCCGGCATCGGGTCGATGTTTATCCCGAAATGACGATGCCGCGCACCTTGGCCTTGGCGCACAACCGACCTGTCGTTATTGTCCATCGTACAGAGAGGATCAGTGGAGAATGCGCCTGATGATCCCATTAGCAGCAACAGTCCTAGTCCCGTCTTTCTCGGTAATGCCATCAGCACGATGACCCTCGCTGAAGAGGTTGGAAACTTGCGAAGGCAGGAATATCGGAATGTCCGGTAGCTGAAGCAACGGCAATGTCGTTCTCACGCAAGAGCCGGGTATAGCCTTTGCACTTTTTAGGTGCGTGTCGCGCGATGGGCGCGCGTCACTCATTAAGGAGGTCACTATGATAAGGCTACTGTTCTTGATGGCAGGATTGCTTGGTGTGGGTGCCATGTCCGCCTATGCCGCCGCAGACGTCGAGGTGAAGACAGTGGACAAGGCTTGTTACGCCGAGATCTTCGAGGATACCGATTTTGATAAAGATGATCCGCATGTCATCATCCAAGGCCCCACTCAGATCGCAAACCTCAAGGATTATAGCGGACGAAATTGGAATAACGAGATTGAAAGCATCGTCGTCGGTCCCAACGCGGAGATCACGGCCTATCCGGATAAGGATTTCAAAGGAACCGAACTGGTATTAAAGCCGAATAGGCGTGTCAATGATCTGAGCAAATTGAACATGAGCGATGACATCGAGTCGATGAAGATCACCTGCGGTGGATGACACATCGCCGGACTGGATCGTGATCATGCAAGTCTCTCGTGATCATGTAAGTCTCTATAGACTTGATCCCCCCGGGAAGCACATGGGAAGCAGATGACATGGGATGACGGGAGGCGGGGACAACCTGTCTCCCCAAGCACCAGAGTGCGCCTTGAACAGCGTCTTGAACAGCGTTCGGAAATCGAGCGGCGGACGTCGGTAACTATTGAATGGGATTTCCGGTGAGCACTTGGTAGGCCTGCTGCACGGACTCGACGGGGCTCACGTGCATGAGAAACGGTGTTTGCCATTCCGCTTCCTCCGGATCAAGCACATCCGGCACCAGGACCCGGCGGATGTGCGCCGCGTTCGCGGCCGCAAGCTTATACGAGAGACCGCCGGTCTTGCTGATATGTCCGTCCGGCGCTATGCCGCCGGTGATGATACGATCATCCATGATTGAATCATGCTTGGCGAGAGCCGTCACGGTGAGACCCACCATCGCGGACAAACTGTCGCCGTAGATGGTGACAGGCTGGGGCACGGCTATCGTCACGGTCCAGGCGTCGGTGGAAAGACCGGCTGCGCTGGCTGCGCGGTAAATGGCTTGCTGAATCGACGTCTGAGCCATCGGCGACAGCTTGCCCGGTCCACGGAGGAACGAGACCATCAATCCCCTGTGATCCGTTCGTTCTTGAAACGTGAGCGTGAGACTGGTCACCGTTCCGATCGGTTGACCGCCGCCTGAGATCGTCACTCCCAATATCGGGATGATGCGTTCCCGTGGAGAGCCTTCCTCTCCATTCGTAGATGCGAAAGGCTCCCCGTACAATGCACAGGACAAGAACAGCGCGATGAATCCATGGCCGTACCGTGACATGACCGTGCGATGGAACATGACATTCTCAGGCTACTTTACGCTGCAACTTTTGCTTTCCTCGTACCCATGAATACCGCACCGCATCCTTGACCTTTCCCAGGCACCTTCTCCTTCATGACCAGCCCACCTGCACATATCATGTGGTCTGCAACGGATGTGCCCTTATGATCACTTGCCTAGCGACGTTATACGCCTTTGTATCGCTCCACCTTCGCGATACATGGTTCTTCACCGAGGAAACAGTGTGAGACAAACTGTCGGCGGGGGCATAAGGTGTCTACGGTCATTCTCCCGGAAGAGCCCATTTGATGCGATCGACATATCATGTAATGGCCTAGGCGAAACCGGTGAATGTGACTACCACGGGTCATACAACTGTTCGGTCCTCAACGGTGGATTCTGCATAAGCCGATAGACCCATGCACAGCACATCGATAGAAGAGATAGAACTCAGATTGGAAAACATTTTGCAGATACATAGTCGTAAGCAAACTAACAGGAACCAATAATGTGTCCTAACGATGGCCGAACGTTTACCGCTGTTCTTTTGTTCTTCGCCCTCCCTGCGTTTTTAATGATGACGTCTTCCTGTACCTTTTACAGCGTAGAGCACGCGAAAAGGAATCCATACAGCGAGTACAAACAGGTGGGCGGGGAACACGGCGTCTGTAGAGATCTAAAGGCGACGGGCTGTGAAGACATCCCCGACTCATACTCATCTTATCGATGAATCGAATTCAGTCCTAGTCGCCATGTGGTCTTGGTGAGTCGAGAAGGGTTGCGCTGTAGTATTTCATGAGGGCATGCATAATGCTTGCTCTCTTCTAGTTAGTTTGTCCATTCACTGTATTTCTGTATTGTTGTTGTCCACAAAGAGGAGGATCTACATCATGGAGCGGTCAATTGTTATGATTTCGTCTCTCGCATTTCTTACCTGGTCAGGTTGTCAAAGCACCGTTGCCCAAGCCGAACGAACCAAGACCGTCACCACTACTGTGACGGCTGCCGCCCCTCCGAACGATACAAAAACAACGGAGCGTAAGACTCAACGACAGAACTCCCCTCTTCCACCGACTGCCGCCTCAGGTGAGGTGCCATCGCGGATCCCGATCGTCGAAGAAGAGATGCAGGTCAGCACCAAGAAGGTGGAAGGCAATAGGGTCCGCATCATGATCAACCCGGTGGAAACCCCGGTGACGGAATCTGTACCGGTGAAACGAGAACAGGTCGTCGTGGAACGCATTCCCGTCCGGGAAGGCGATCAGTCGATCACGGATTACTCATTCCAGCCGAAGACATTCGAAGTGACGGCGATGACGGAAATTCCGACGGCCACCATCCAACCGGTCATGACGAATATGGTCACGGTTCGAAAGCAAGAGGTCGTCCGGAACCAGACGGTGGAAGACACGCTCAAGGGTACCAAAGCGGAAGTGACGCGTGAGCCGCAAAGCATCGCTTCTGCCGACATCACCCCGGTCGGTCGCGAGTTGAAAGGCTCATCCGCAGGGCTCTCCGCGCCGCTCATGCTGCCGTCGGCCCAGTCCGTGACGTATCCGTTCACGTTCGCGGAGGTCAAACAGCGTCTGGTCATCGACAAGCGGGAGGTCCCGTCGGAAAAAGTGCGGATCTCCATTCAACCGACCGAGCGGAATGCGCGCGAGACGGTGCAACTCCGTGATGAAGTGATCGTGATCGAACGGACGCCGCATACAGAGATGGCCGGCGGTGTGCCGAATGGAACGTTTGCTCCACAGAGCATCGAAGTAACGATGATGAAAGAAGTGCCGGTCGTGGAAAAGCGCCAAAAGGTAAAAGAGTGGTTGACCATTCGCAAGGAGGACGGGCAGGAACAACGCATGGTGGAGTCGAAGCTGAAAGAGACCAACCTCGCCCTCGTGGTTCCAGAGGAATGAGGGGGCCATATCGGAGCGGCTCCTAGAGGGCCGCTCCGATTACCGTTTCGTTTCGACACCGATCATTCGGAGGTCAGCCTCTGAACATATTGCAGTGGTTTTGAACATCGGCGGCGGCGATCTCCCGAATCATCTCCACGAGCCTACTCCCCATTGAAGCGTAAACAGCTGATCATACATCTCAAGAATCGTCCGTTATCCACCGAGGTCAAGATTGGCAACTCGCTCATGCCTATGCTTCTCTTACGGACTGTACCGCGTCGATGCCATTGTGGTGCTATGACATCTCCCAGGCCTAGCTCGGGAAAGATTCACATACAATAACGTCATGATTGATGTGCTGTGGATGATTGTCATTGATACGCCATGCGTCCTGGCGATGAGGGATAAGCTGTCTCTTCCTACTGGCTTCGTACAACGCAGCACACATGGTTGAGTTTGAACTGCTGATGGGGAAAAGGTCCGCTACAAAAGCGCCGGGAGAGAAGTGGCCATAATGGCAGGACTAAAGACGACCCACCGAGGGAATGCTTGGCCGAACGAACGTCTCAAGGAACAGACGGGGCAACCGAAAACCAACGATATGGCCGATCAGACCCCGATGCCTCCGCGGCGCACATGGATCTGGTTCTTAGCCCTCTTGGTCGTAAATTACTTTATCGTCCGGCTTTTCCTGCCCGGTCCCGAAGAACCCACCACCGTGCCCTACACGTTCTTCAAAAACCAGGTAGGGAGCGGAAACGTCGGCGCGATTTACAGCGAAGGGGAGACCATTACCGGCCGCTTCATCACCCCGGTGGCCTACCCGTCGACGGAGGACAAGGGCGCGACGCCTTCGAATCAACGACAGGCCGGGGGGAATCAAAATCGGCCGACTCCTACGACCCCCTCGGCCATGACGACACACTTTCGGACCATCCTGCCGGCCTTCGTGGACGATGGCCTCGAAGCGTTTTTGATCAAAAATAGAGTGGAGATCAGCGCGAAGCCGATCCAAGAGCAAGCCAACTCTTTCCTTACGTTGCTGTTCAGTTTTGGCCCGGCCCTTCTCTTCATTGGCTTTTATATCTGGCTCTTTCGGCGAGCGGCGCAGCAGGGCAGTGGCTTGATGAGCGGGGGGATGATGGGCATCGGAAAGAGCAAGGCCCGCCGCTATGACCAGGAAAAGGAAACCAAGGTCAGATTTGACGACGTGGCGGGCATTGACGAGGCCGAGAACGAGCTGGTCGAAATCGTGGACTTCCTCAAGGACACGGCCAAGTACACGCGGCTTGGCGGCACCGCCCCGAAAGGCGTGCTCCTCGTCGGCGCGCCCGGCACGGGGAAGACGCTGCTGGCCAAAGCGGTCGCAGGAGAGGCGGGGGTTCCGTTTTTCTCCATGAGCGCGGCGGAGTTCGTCGAAATGATCGTCGGCGTGGGGGCGGCCCGGGTACGGGACCTCTTCAAGGAGGCGCGCGAACATGCGCCGGCGATTATTTTTATCGACGAGCTCGATGCCATTGGCCGGGCCCGTGGGCACATGGCGATCGGCGGCTCGAGTGAGCAAGAGCAGACGCTGAATCAAATTCTCACTGAAATGGACGGCTTCTCGAGCCGCGAAGGCATCATCGTCTTGGCCGCGACGAATCAGCCGGACGTGCTGGACAAAGCGCTGTTACGTCCCGGCCGCTTCGACCGCCGGATCGTGGTCAATCTGCCGGATAAGGCGGGACGTGAGGCCATTCTCAAAGTCCACACCAGGAATGTGCCGCTCGCCGATGACGCGATCCTCGGCGACCTCGCGGCCGCGACACCAGGCTTTTCAGGAGCCGACATCAGGAACCTCGTCAACGAGGCGGCGCTGCTGGCTGCACGGCGCGGACAACAAGAGGTCCGTCACAAAGACTTTCTCGATGCGCTTGAGAAAATCGTGCTCGGCCCCGAGCGGCCTATTCTCCTGAGCCAAGCCGACCGCAAGCGAATCGCCTTTCACGAAGGAGGCCACGCCATCCTGGGCCTGGTCGTGCCCGGCGCTGATCCGGTGAACCGAGTCTCCATCGTTCCTCGGGGTCAAGCCCTCGGCGTGACCTATCAGCGACCCGAGAGCGACCGTTACAACTATCCCGAACCCTATCTTCGCGCCAGGATCATCGGCATGCTGGGCGGGCGAGCGGCCGAGGAAATTGTCTACGGAACCAAAACGACAGGAGCCGAGAACGACATCGAGCAAGCGACCGACTTGGCGCGTCGGATGGTCACGCGATGGGGCATGAGTGACCGACTCGGTCTGGTGCAGCTGGCGCCCAAAGACAACCCTTATTTAAATGGGTCACCTGGATACATGGGAGCGAAACCATTCAGCGAGGAGACCGCCAAAGCGATCGATGGCGAAGTGCTGAAGATCCTTCATGAGAGCCATGAGCAGGCCAAGGAACTGCTCACGGCGCATCGGAAACAGCTTGATGCGCTGGCCGACGCCTTACTGGCTCGTGAGACGCTCAATGAGGTGGAGATCCTCGAAGTGACCGGACTCCCGCCCGCTCGCCCATTGGACAGCGGAATATTGGCCGCGTCTGCTTCACTTGCAGCAAGTACAGAGGCAGTTCGAGCTTTTCCGTCTTCTTCGTCACACTCAAACGACTAGCGGGACCAGCGTCCAGGCGGTTTCTCACGGTCAGGCTGTCGGTATCTTGACCCTCTGTCATCATCCACCCACCCACCATCGCTGGATGGTTCTTCGATAGCGGCCTAAATTGGAACGCGAAACTAGAAATTCATCAAGCGGCTTGTCGATCATCCGTCGTTTCGCCGGCACCCTGCTGTCGCTCGGTGGCCGCATGTTCGATCTCCGCGTTGATTTCACCGCCGACGAGAAGGACCATCCCGCTCCAATAAAGCCACAGCATCAGGACGACCACTCCGGCGATGGAGCCATATACCTTGTTGTAGTCGCCGAAATTATCGACGTACAATTTGAAACCGAGCGACACGACCAGCCACATAAACACGGCAAATGCCGAACCCGGAGAGACCCATCTCCAGTCTTGATCGATGTCGGGACAGAAGTAGTACAGCACGCCGACCACGAACAACATGAGCAGGACCACGACCGGCCACTGCAGCACGTTCCAGGCGAATACAAACAGCGGGCCCAATCCCACAAAGTCGGCGATCCATGTCCCGATGCCGGGCCCGTACAGAACGAGCGTCAACGAAAGCATGACGAACCCGGCCAAGGCCAGCGTCAACGCGATTGAAATGAGCCGGACTTTCCAGAACGGCCGCGAATCTTCCTTCACGTCGTACACGACGTTCAACGCCTCCATGATGGCGACGACGCCGCTGGAGGACCACCAGAGGGTGGCCAACACGCCGAACGAGAGGATGTTCGTTCCGGCGCCCTGAGCCACCTGGGTCAGGAAGCGTTCCACCATGGACAGGGCATCTTCCGGAAGGACATTCTTCGCATACCCCATGAGCTGAGGCATGAACTCCCCGACGGAAAAGAACCCCATCAAGGCGGTGAGAAAGATCAGCGCGGGAAACAACGCCAAGAGGATGTAGTAAGACAGCTGCGCGGCCCGGCCAAGCAGTTCGTCCTTTTGAATCTGGTGCCATAATCGCCGGATCAGCTCCTTAAAGGGCAAGTCGCCCAACTTCCAGGGATTGTACGCCGGCGACGGGCTCGTGAGCGATGATTCCGCGGATGTCCGACTCATGTGTTGCCTGCAAAACCGGGAAGAATGGCATTGAAGAATGCATTTTGAACGAGCGTGGCGATGATCTGCCAGGTGCTGACTTCCGGATTGTCGAGCGCGCCGGACATATCGGCTTTGGTGGCGACCTCGTCACGCGGCTGATTCTCCAATAACGACATCACTCCTCCGACGACGGCCTTGTAGATCTGGCGGGACAACGCCTTGTCTTGGTCTTTATCGGGATCGTAGACGTCGACATCTCGGAACAACGGCTTGACGTACCCGTCAATACGGTTGTTGTGAACCGTGAGTTCGCTGAACAACGCAAACTTTCCATGATGCGTGTCGACATTGCCGTACGCACGCAGAACCTCGTTGAGTGCCGTCACATCCGTCCGAATGATCGTCACGGCCAAGTCGAAATCAGGACGCGGTTTTTCAGGACGAAAGGTCCCCGTCATCACCGTCGGACCGCTGCCCATGAATTTCCCCGTCACCTTCACGACACCGGTCCCTTCCTCGAGCCGATTGCTGAAATTGTCCATGTCGGCATTGAGGTCGGCCAGAAACATGCGATAGTCGGGTTCCGTCGTTCGGTTGATGAAACCGACTTCACTGGAGAGGATCTTTCCGTGCCCCATCCGGAACACGAAGGAGGCATCTCGATGCGCCTTCGCGGCCTTGGTCACGCCGCGCCGAACTTGGCGCCGCTGCTTCTCCTGCGTTTCCGGCTTGTACACATAGTCGACCTTTCCCTTCTCCAACAGAAACGACTCCAACGCGATCATGGTCCCCCGGTCGTGTTTCACCTGACCTTCCATTCTGAACAGCCCGTCGTGGATGTGCACGTTGTACGCTTTGGCAATGGGAGCGACGTCACGAAGCCGAAGACGATCGAGCCGAACCCGAGCATCGATCGCCGGCGTCGGTTGCGCAAAGAGATCGCCTCGGCCGTCGATCTCGACGAGTCCCTGTTCACCCAGCCGCACGCGCCCTTGTACTCGGGAGGGATATTCTCCTTTTTTGGACGCGACGTTGCGCACATCATGCACGGACGCCGTGAGCCCCCTGAGGTGAATAGGGTCGGCCTGGGATGCATGGCGATAGGTGACCGTTCCGTCGTCTATGACGGCCTCTCGAATGGACAGGGGAACCAGCGCAAGCATCTGCTTTTGCCATGTCGGAACCTCGGCGGCCGCATCACCACCGGCTGCCGCGGTCCCCGCGGCAGCCGGTTGGTTCACATACTCGATCGCGGGACGCATGAGGCGGACACTGTCGATGGTGACGGCACGTTCGGAAGGACCGTATTCGATATGCCCGGCAAGCGAGACGCTTCCCGACTTGATGGGCAGGTCTGTCCGGCCGGCCGCAGTCAGGGCTTTGTCGATTTCCAATTGGTCGGCTCGGATTCCGACCTGCACCGCGGGCAACGGTTTGGCAAATGGATCAGCACGCCCGGTTATCTCCACCTCGGCATGGTCCAATAGGTTCGCGGTGACATGCATCTCCGCCGGGTACACGAGACTTTGTTCCGGCCGATTGGTGACATGCCGCACGACAACGTCAAGCGCCGTGACATGAATCGGTTCAGCGGCAGGATGTCCCGCATAACTCACGGCACCGTTCTTAATGAAGAACGCCGATTCAAAAGGAACCATGTCCCGGACCTGATCCTGCCACACGGCTTGATCGGCCTCGGGGGATTTCTCCCTCCCCTGCGCGATTGCAGTGTCCATCTGGAGTCGCGTCACGGAAACGACAGGATCACGAAGATGAATGTCGGCTGCCACTTTTCCAGTCAACAGCGGAGCGATCCTCGCGTCGATCACCAGTTTGGGAATATCCAGCAACTGAGGGTCCGGATGGGCCTTTTGCCGTACGACGACGTCGTGCAGATCCACGGAAAGGGTGAGCGGATGAAGATCGAGCGTCCCGATGTGGAGACTGTACCCATCCATCGATCGATTGGCGGATTGTTCCACATATCGACGAAGCGGCTCATCCGCGAAATACGCGGCTGCAAGAACGAGGGCGACCAGGGCGACCATGCCGACCGCCATCCATTTGAGCCAACGAGGCATCATGTCGCCATCATCACGTACTCCGAACCTGTGACGAATCGTTTCGGTCGCATCGCTCATGATGCGTATCGAGCCCCATAGTCGGCCAGACCGTGACGCGGAAGGACATGCCGCCGTAGGCTGTCTTCGAAGAGATCGCGATTGATCGCTTGACCGGCGGCCGCACCCTGACCGGCGGCGATGATCATTTGGCAGTTGGCCGGTGTGACACAACCGGCGGCATACAGCCCCGGCACGGAGGTTCTCATGTCCCGATCGACGATGATCTGTCCCTCTTCATCCAATCGTGCGCCGACCTGTTCCGCCAAATCGTGATGATAAACGTCGCCGCGTGTCGCAAAGACCGCCTGCGCCGACAGGGACCGCCCGTCGTCCAAGGTCACAGCGGAGACGTGTCCCCGGTCGTGTGAAATCGATCGAATCGACTGCTGCATGACCGGAACGCCGTATTCCGCCAGCCATTCGGCATGCGCCTCGTCCCAACACGGTGGCTTCCCGTTCGTGCAGATCGCGACCTTGGAAGAAAACGACAGCATACTCAACGCATAGTCCGCCGCCTCATTGTTCCGTCCGATAATGACGGTGCTGCGGCCCTGTACACGATATGCATCGCAGTCTTTACAGAAAAACAGACTTTTCCCCAGGCAGTCTTTCACCCCCGGGATCTCCGGGGGGACATGCGTGAGGCCGGTGGCCAATAACACACGTTTGGCGATATAACACCTGGCGACACCCGTGAGCTCCAACATGCCCCCGTGGTTCCGTTTCAGATCGTGAATTTCATCATCCGCGACCTCGACCTCGAAGCGTTGAGCTTGGGCAAGCCCTCTGGCAAGCAGGTCGTTTCCGCTGATCCCATCCGGAAACCCCAGATAATTCTGTACATCCTGTTCCCATTTGGCCATGGAGTGTCCCGAATGGATCAACAACGTATCGCGTCGACTTCTGCCAAGATAGATGGCCGCCGATAACCCGGCCAAACCGCCTCCGACGACAATGGCGTCATAGACGTGATCTCGCGTAGACTCGTCTCCTCCGCCGGGCAACCCCATGGCGTCATCGCCCCTCCGGCCCCGCCAAAGATCGTACGGTGCCGGAGCAAGAGACGGTCATTGCACTCCCGCCTCGCTCAAACACATCCGATCCATCCACTGGCGCAGCGCTTTCAGATGGCGGTCCTCTTCATGGAGCGCTTGACGGAAGTCGGCCACCATCTCGTCTTGTCCCATTTCCTTGGCGATCTTGATGAGCAGGACCCACCCGTCATTATCCGCCAGTTCCGCGACATGAATGGCGTGCAGGCTTTGCGCGATCGTCATTCGTGGGTCGGTAATGATCTGCAGCAACCCGATGGACGCCACGGCATTCGTATCGGCCATGGGCGTGACGCACGTCGGATCGGCGCCGAGTTGACGCAAGGCATCCCAGCAGACTCCGATGTGAGCCGCCTCCTCCGCGCGAAACTGCATCAGCTCCTCCAACGCGACCATCGTCGCTTCGTCTTTGCGGACCATGAACTTCCCGATGAGCGCATCGTACAATCTGGTCCCGGTTCGTTCGAACGCGAGCCGACCTCCCAGCTCGTCGATCAAGACTTCCGCGTGACGTCCCATGAGCTTTTGCATGCCGGCCTTCGCCACGCCCTTGACCGTGCCCGGCACCGGCACCGTGCCGACCGGCTCGGCTTCGGCGAGGTACGATGCGCGCAATTCGGCCAGAGCCTGTTCATCACCCGCCGAAGTGGGAGGAAATTCACGTACGGCCTCTCCCATTTGCTTGGCTCCATCCGGCGACATGTCGATTCCGGTTTGGTTCATACCCATCGATTGGGGGCTATCCATTCTCGGTACCTCCTTTGTGTCTCATTTGCCTTTAGATTTTTTCATAAGCTTGTCGGAAGGCTCTTCGGTCGGATTGCAGTCGGCCGAAGCATGTTCGGTTCGGGGAGTCGTCCCCCTATTCGCCTTTATCCATAAGGCATTGTCGTGATTGTCTAAGTCAACCGAGATTCGGTCGCCTTTATTGACAGGTGTTTTCCGTGTCCTCTCAGTCAGTTGGAAGTGCACCTCTTTCCCACTCTCTTCCTTCACGACAAAATCCGTGCCGTCCATCTTGATTAATTCACCAGTAATTACCCGGCTTGCCAAGTTTGCGTTTTGCTCAGCCTGCGCACGATTTTGACCAGGGGATATTTCGCAGGGAAGTCCCTGGCCTTCCGTACCACCCGCTTCTCTTGCCTTGGCGGTTTTATCCTGTTCTGCTGCTGATGCGACACCCCCGGTCTCCATAATGAATAATCCAAAAAGTAAAACCATTCCGGCCGACCATACTCGAGCAATTTTAGCCGTTTCAATCATGATGCCTCCTCGATATATGAATGGTAGGGCTTGTTGCATTCACGAATATGACGGGCAATGTCATGCCGCCTCCTTGAGCCATCGCTGGGCCATGAGTTCGCCGCCGGCGCTCCATTCCCATCCGGCCGACACCTGGTCGGACGGAGATCCATCCGCGTTCATCTGACGCCGGTATTCCAGCGACCGTTCCGGCTCCTGGCTTTTGCTCACAAATCCTGGGCCGTCCGCGCGCAAATCCACCTCGTCACGCAGCACTTGCCGCACATACTCCCGATTACTCTTGAAGGCGATCGGTTCCGGCAGTGCTTCCGGAAGGAATTCGGCCGGGTCCCGCCGCTCGACTTCCTTACAGACCTCCATGGCGAATTGAAGATGTCCCAGTTCATAGTCCAGAAACCGCTCCCAAATAGCTTTGATCCTCGGATGATCCTCTTGCTGGACGCAACTGTAGTAGTTGTACACTTCGTTCGCCTCATGCAGCAGCCACTTCTCGATCCAGCTCTCCGAGGCATCGATCATGGATTCATATTGCGTGACATGTTGCTCTTCGATGGAGGCGATTTCGGCGTATAGCTGGCGGGCCACGGGATCGGCGAAATACGGCCCGTAATGCATGTAATAGTCATGGGTCTGGTGCTCCGCCGCCACGATGGTGTTGGCATGCAGCTTCGTGAGAGGGTGGGCGGTCGCCTTATCGTAATGGTTGCGCAGGTCGTCCAGCGGGTCCCGGTGTTCGTCCACCGTCGCCCGGCCCGGCACGATGTCCGTGTATCCCTGCGTGATCGTGTTCGCGTCGATGCCCTGTAATCGATCGAGCAGAGCCGAGTACCGATAGAGATGATCGAAGTCCTCCAGCAATCCGTAACGGAGAACCTGCGCGATATAGGGATCCGGCTCAACGCGCGCAAGAGCGGCAGTGACTTCGACCGCTACCTGCTCGTACCCGATGGTGGTTTCGAGAGGCGACTGATCGGCCGGCAAGAGCCAATTGACCATCGTTTGTTGATGCTGCTCTTTGCGCCTTACCTTGGCCAGCGCGGCCTGCAAGCCTCGATTCATACGGGCGCACGAATGCCCGAAGCGAACAGCCTCCGACTCGATGCCGTTCATCAAGATGATCCGCACGCGAGTGAAGGCATTCACATTCATCTTGCTTATCGGCTTTTGAACGAGGTCCTTCCATGTGAATCGTTGCTGATCGATCGGAGTGCCTTTATCGGCCAATAGATTGACGGCCATACAACCTCCTCGAAGGTGTTTAGTTGTGAGCGTCGGGGTTGTGAGTTGCTGAACTAACTCGACGCAATTCGCCCCGTTTCCATCGAAGTTCGGATCCCACTATCTCCCTATCTAGTTCATATTCGCCTCAAGCCCGTTGCGAACCAACTGGTGATGTCCCTCGTATTCATTCAGACATGCCCTTGTCAGATTGATTCATGAGGGGCATGTCTTTTGCGTTCTGATTTCTCCAACGGGTATCGCTATGAATAGCTCGTCACATCTACAAAAAAATAGGAGACGACCATGGACAAGGGCACACATCCCGACAAGCTGGCCGGAGCCGCGCAATCTGTCGTCAGTGAGGGCCTTCATACGGTGGAAGAGGCGGTGAATACCGCGATAGATAGCACCAAAGACGTCGTCCATGAGCTGCGCAACGATGCGACGGAGGCCGTGGATCAAACCATCGGTCGGACAATCGGTCGCGTGAAGGACACTTTGGATAAACAGCGGCCGCGATTCGAACAATATATCTCGTCGCATCCTTGGATCGCGCTCGGAAGCCTGTTGGTACTCTGGTACCTGCTGACCGGGAAACGGCGTGTGCAACCTTGAGATGAAGAATCGCTCTGCCGAGGTGTCGATGTCATTTGGCGGATCGAAAACGTAGCTTAAAGGAGAGCGCAGCCGGTCGGCCTCATGTGTCCCCCACAAGTCACAATGCAGGGGACAACTAGGCAGCTAAAGAGACAATAAAAAGGAGGAGCAATTATGGGTAAGGCATTAATTTTGTGGATGCTAGGTGTCCCAGGGGTGATTGTGCTGCTGCTCTATTTCTTCGTTTTTTAAGAGCGCCGTAGCCCCCGTGAAGAAAGAATTAGACGCCGTCTGGGAGTTGTTTTTGTCCTCTCGACAGACGAGTGTCTCGCGCGCTCTGTCGCAGTACAACTATGCATTCGCTGTGTATTGCACATGGGCCTCAGCGGCCCAAGAACGGCGTGAGACCATGAAACTGGGGTCATCACGCTGGGTGGTGGGCGGACACTACCCTTTCTCTTCCGAGCCACCAGCGAACGCATAGGCGATCCGACCGGACCGACGATGATTCAACACCGTGAATTATTTCGCCAATGCCTGCTGAATCAACACCTGGCGAATCAGCATCTCCAAGTCTTGATGCATGAGTTCCACCATACTGGCAAGGATCTTCAGCATCGCGGCCCTGGCCCGTAGGTCTTGTAATTCGTACACGCCTCCCTCGCGGAAGAACAGCGCGAGCCTTTTCTCCTCGATGTCCGAGCCGGGCTCGCCCAATCGTCCCTCCTGTCGCCAAGCTTTGATCAATTCGGTCCGGTACGTCGTGCCGTCCAATTCGGCCTTCGTCTGTCGTGTGAGATAGCGCCAGACAGAAGAGGGAAACAGTGCGCTGGTCGTAGGGCCGTCCCAAACTTCCCGCAGCAAATTTCGTGGATGGCTGTACTCTTGGTGTGTCTCGGCAAACAGAGGCAACGTCGCGAGTCCGGCCGCCACCGTGCCTCCTCCGATGGCCGCGCCTGCTTCGAGGGCCGTCAGTCCGGCCACCACGGCGCCTCCCGAGGCGACGGCGGCCACGCCGGCCACGATGATGGCGCCCAGCGTTTCATACCGGACACGGCTGGAGTTCTCGTCCTGGAGGCGATCAGCGACTTGGTTGGCCCGATCTGCTTCACATTCGATTTCCGCAACCAAGCCGTTGACTTCCTCGATTCCCAGCAGAATGCGGCCCAGGAGCTTCTCGCGGATGCTCAACAATGTGATTTGAGCGGCGCCGCCTTCCTGTTGGAGCGCATGCAGCTCTCTGAGCAACGGAAGCGCTTGTATGGCATAGGCGGCATCGAGGACTCGAGGGGAAAACCCTTCCGGATCGGGCAGATCGTCGATGACCACACCGCTTTCGCCCACCGGACCCTCCAGCGCCGTCAACGAGACGTTCCGGTGAATGGACGGCGGCTTGCAACGGGATTCGAAGCTGCGGGTTTGATGATGGCCGGGCGGGTGCAGGAGCCGGCTGCATCCCGAAAGCAGTACGCTCACGACAACGGCGATATGGAACAGCGGCGATAGGTTGCGAAAGACGGTGAGAGCTGATGAGCCGTCGCTGCGTTCGCCTTCACCGTTCGCTTCCACACGTCGCCCTCCGTTGTTCGGACTAGCTTATGCGTCGCGCCTATGGAACCCAGTACTAGGCATGTCCCTCGTTTGCTTCATTCGCCGTCCTCCGAGTTCCCGACCAGGCAGTCGGAGTCCCGATCACCGAACATTCGGCCGGACCATTCGGCCTTACATGGATATCCGATAGGATTCTTGGACCTTCTTTGGATTTTATGCTGCAGCATTATTTTCTCGGGCATTCGCTAGTGGTTTCATCAGCGAATACGTAGTCAAATCATAAAACGTTCGGCTAAACCTTCAACTGAGGAGACGTTATGAATCGTACAATGCTTTCCGTAGCCGCAGTCGCCCTCTTTTCAATGGCATCCGCTACACCGGCGCCAGCGGCAATGAAAGGGGCCGGTGAGGAGTCCTTTCTTCAGACGGCGGCACAGGGAAACCAGGCTGAAATCGCTCTCGGGCAGCTAGCTGCTCAAAAAGCTACAAGCCCGGAAGTGAAGCAGTTCGGCGCCAAGATGGTCCAAGATCACCAGAAAGCCAGCCAAGAAGTGAAGCAATTGGCGTCCAAGGAGGGACTGCAATTGCCCATGCAGATTAGCGACAAGCAGAAGCAAAAACAGCAGGAGCTGTCACAGCTCTCCGGCAAGGAGTTCGACCGAGCTTATATGCAATACATGCTGAAGGACCATCAAAAGGAAGTGAAGGAGTTTGAACAGAACGCCTCGCAGTTGCAAGACAAGGACGTGAAGCAATGGGCTTCGGGTACATTGCCTGTGTTGAAGCAACATCTGCAACAAGCTCAGACGATCGCGTCATCAATGGGAATCGAATCTGCTCAGGAACGGTGATCTTATCCAGACTACACGCTCATCGCCGGCCACGTGGTCTCTGCCCGCCATGAAGAGCCGGCGATCGATTGGCCGGCGCCGCAGGCTGCGTTCACCAAACACGGACGCAGCGGCGCGCCGCCCAACCGAGACATCCAGGGCGAATCAATGATGATCGTAACCGGCAGAGCGAAGTAGATGATCCTGCAACCGCCGCGTCGGAGGAAAGTCAAGGCGGAAAACGACTGCACCACTTAAAGCACTCCTCGACACAGCAAGCCACGCTACGGTACGAGAAGCCAAGCCTCCGCTTCCACATGATATGACTCCTCATCGGCCTATACTCCGGCCTGCAATTCCCGCACATCCACGGTCCGTTGGCCGGCGTCGGTCCGGCAGTTGTCGCAACGGCCGCAGTCTCTTGGTAATTCATTGCCGAAGTACCTGGATATATACCGCACCCGGCACTCCGTCGTTTGACCGTACTTCATCATCACCTCGAGCTTGTCCTGATCCGACTTGTGCCGCTGTTCATATTCCTCCAGGTACCGTCCGAATTCATCCTCGTCGACGAACGCACGTGCCAGTTTCAAGCGCCGTCCGCGCCGCAAGATGCCCATCGCGTCGAGCAGGGCCACGACGACCTTGACCTTATCGACGGGTAACGAGGTCGCGGCCGCCATTTTTATGAGCGTCAGCCCCTTGTTGCCATGCCGTTGCTCTTCAGCCAACGCCCGATAGACGTCCGCGCAGTCCTCTCTCCGGGGATACTTTCCTCCGAGAAAGTAGGCTTGTACTCGCCGGTCTTCCAATCGATAGAGCAGCACGGCCCACGCCGTCTTCCCGTCTCGTCCCGCCCGTCCCGTCTCTTGCACGTAGCTTTCGAGCGAGTCCGGCAGGGAATAATGGACGACGACGCGCAAGTCACGCTTGTCGATGCCGAGCCCGAAGGCTTTCGTCGCCACCACCAGCGGAACCCGATTGTCCATGAACTCCTGCTGCGTCTTGTGTCGATCTGTTGCACGCATTTTCCCGTGATAAAGGCCGACCGGCAAGCCTCTCTGCCGTAACCGTTCGAACAGGGCTTTCGCTTCACGAATCGTCGCGGCATACACCAAACCCGGACCGCCGCGCAGCTGACCGGCGAGCAGTTCCATCAAACAACGGTCCTTCTCGAGGTCGTTCACGGTGCGGCGGATCTCATAAATGAGGTTGTCACGATAGTTTCCCGCATCGATGATGACGGCCGTCCGGATATCCAACTGCCGCACAATGTCGCGGGCCACATCGGGCGGAGCGGTGGCCGTGAGCGCCAAGACCGGCGGCTTCCCCAATCGACGCACGGCATCGCGAATCGACAAGTACGCCGGACGGAAGTCATGACCCCACTGCGAGACGCAGTGGGCCTCATCCACGACGATCAACGACACGCCGGTTCGCTGCAACATCGCCAGGGTCTCCTCCCGCTCCAGGCGCTCCGGGGTCACGTAAATCAACTCGGGCGTCCCCTGCCGTATCTCATCTATCATGTCGCGCTCATCCTGGGTGGACAGCGTGCTGTCAAGTTTGGCCACCGCGATCGATCGATCTTCGAGCTTGTCCTGTTGATCCTTCATCAAAGCAATCAACGGCGATACCACGACGACGGCGTGAGGCAGAAACAGAGCCGGTAGTTGATAGCAGAGCGATTTCCCTCCTCCCGTAGGCAGAATGCCCAGGGCATCCCGGCCATTCATGACCGCTTCAATCAATTCCGCCTGGCCCGGACGAAATGCCGCGACGCCCAGTTGTTTTTTGGCCTTACGAAGATTTTCGGGTGACCACCGCAGCGCAACGTTCACGGTGCCTCGATCCTTCCTTGTGCGTCCGCCACCAAGTCTGGTCATCGGCGAGCCATATCGAACGAGCTATTGACTCATTCTTTTCTGCGAAGCACAACCAGGGAAGACTCTGGACGCACTGATAGAAGGCGCGAAGCGGAGGACCCACGCAAGGCAGGTCGCCATTCGGTTATTGGGATGCGCCGTATGCCATTGCTTCCAGCATTTCACGGAGGAGACGGCTTCAACATGCCGGAAGCTCATGGGCTTCCCAGGAACCATTTTCAGGAGGATTTCCTAGTATGCTTCAGATATGAGAATTCCTATAGTCAGCCAGGACCGGACATGGGCCAACACTCTTGGATGCCGAAACGAGTAGGAGGAAACGGATGAGCTACAAATTTCGATCGTACCTCATTGCACTGATTGCCGGCTGCCTAAGCATCGCGGGGCAGGGAATATCACTAGCGGACGATTGGACGAACAAGGGCATGGCCGATGAGGGACGCTTCATCGCCGGATTCCGGGTCGGCCCCAGCTTTACGACACAAGACGGCGGCGTATCGACGGCCGGACCGGCCCTCAATTTTCAGGGCATGTACGGCCTCAACCAATGGTTTCGAGTCGGCATGATGCTGGAGTGGGAACGGCACGGCTTAGACGGCCGGGATGGGACCCTCAATACGATTTCCATTTTGCCGGCGACGTTGGAGTTTCGTCCCGGGCATATCGGCCCTTTCATCCCGTATCTTACGACCGGGATCGGGGTGAACGTGAACACGAAGGATGTCGATGATACGTTCGCCTGGCGCCTCGGCGGTGGCGTGGATTATGCGCTGACACACTTGATATCCGGCGCACCTCAAGGGCTCAAGCTGAATGTGGAGACCGCGTGGAAGCGGAACCAACCGGGGGCGGAATTGTCCGCGATAGGCCTCCTCTTTGGTATCCGCCATACCTATTGATCGCGAGACACAATATCTCATATACAGATACTCGGCATGGTGGAATAGAGACGGCGGCGCGCCCGGTTACCTCGATCGTCGCGCAGCCGTCGATGCCAACCTCCACACCCGCAAAGATCCATGGAGCGGGCGATGGGACAGCTCTAGTCGGCAGCAGGTGGACCCGGAAGCCGATGTGGAGCCGGTTCGTTTTGTGGAGCAGATCCTATTCTTCCGAGGCTCCGTGAACCATCGGACGCGTATTACTCCTTGATTTCAGCCTGCTCCCGGATCAGCCGGTCCGGTCCTCGCATAGGCCTTCTCACCTCTCCAGAGCGCAATGCCCCCGACCAATCCGTTGAGGTTCGACACGATGGTGACATTGGGAGGAAGCAAGGAAATGTCCACTTCGCGCGAATTGCCGCCGCCGATGTACAGGCGGGAGAGATGAAACCGGTCTTCGAGTCGGCGAACGAATTTGGCCAAGCGCTGATTCCATTTTTTCTTCCCGTCCTTCTGCAACCTCTCGTTCCGTAACTTGGCTTTGCCGAGTTCGACGTTCGGGACAAGATGTCCGTCGGTAAACAGCGCCGTCCCGACACCCGTCCCCAAAGTAAGCACCAACTCGACTCCCTTTCCGGCAATGGCTCCGAAACCTTGCACGTCGGCGTCATTCGCCGCGCGAACCGGCTTCCCCAAGCGCGCTTGCAATACCTCGGCGAGGTTAAAATCTTTCCACTCCGGTGCAAGATTGGGAGCCTGTCGGACGATGCCGTCGACAACGATGCCCGGAAATCCGATCGCGACTCGGTCGTATGAGTCAAATTGTTCGGCCAGCGCGACGATCGTATCCATCAATTCACCCGGCATGCCGGAAGACGGGGTGTCTCGGCGGATACGCCGACCGGCGAGATTCCCCAGCTCGTTGACCGGGACGGCCTTGATTCCGCTGGCGCCCACGTCCACAACCAAGGTCACTGGCTTGGCGGGTGCCGTCCGATCTTGATTGCGCGATGCAACCAGGCTGGATGATGATGATTTGCGCGTTGGCGAAACAGCTTGTGCGCGGCTAGTCCGGGACACACTCTCACGATGCATGGAACGTAGACTCATTCCCACGGTATCCTCCTTCTATCGCTTATAGAATGCATGCCGGCGATAACCCACGCCGGTCCATCACGACTTTGAAAGAAATGAATGTTCGCCCGTATCGATGGGCGCCATCCTACCTAACCTTCGTCCTCTTCCATTGCTTGACGAATCAACAATTCACGTAACAACGTTTCCAAATCTTGATGCATCAACTGAATATTCGATTCCAGTTGCTGCAACATGGCCTCTCGAATGTGAAGATCGTCGGCATCGTAAATTCCGCCCGGACCGAACAACAGCGACTTCCGTTCTTGCTCTCGTCGGGAACCGGGTTTACCAAGACGCCCCTGCTCTTTCCACGTCGTGACCAGCACGTCGCGCAAACTTCGTCGCTCCAGGTCGCGACTATTCGGCCTTGTCAAGAACCGCCAGATCCGAGGAGGGTAGTATTCTCGTTTCTCTTCGCCTTCCCATATCTGTTGAAGATGATTATGCGGATGTCTGAACTCTTGTCTCACTTTAGTGAAGTTCGCCGAGGTTCCGAACAGGACCTCCAAAGCTCCTCCCGCCACGGAAACGATATGCGCGGTGTCACCCGCGCCGGTCGCCATCCCGATCCCGCCGGTCATGACGTTCACCAAGCCGCCGATCACGACCGATAAGATCGTCTGAGATATGATGCGGGTATTTTGAACGTCTTTCAGTCGATCTTGCACCTCATCGGCCCGGTGGACCTCGCATTCCAATTCAGCAACCAAGCTCGATACCTCGAGCGTCGCGAGCTGCAGCCTGTTGATCAGTTTTCGCCTGACTCGTTCCACTTCGTTCACATCCTCGTGAGCGTGCTCCAGAAATGCCAGCCGATGGAGCAACGGAAGCAAATGCATGGCATCGGCGATGTCTATTGCGACTGGGCTGTAATACTTTGCCGCGTCGCCGTCTTGGATTATCTCGGTAGAGGAAGGAACCGATTCGACTTTGGAGACAGGCATGTTTTTGAAGGATGTCTCCGATGGAATACACCCGCGATCGAAGGTATATGTGGACTTAGCCGGTTCCAGTGTGGAGACGCAGCCGTTTGCCATCAGATACGCCAATAAGAAGACACATTTCCTCATAGTCTTAGAACTGTAGCCCCTCAGAATAACCCGACCTCCTCGGAAATCCCCTTGTTGCGATGGCCCCTGCATGCTTTCCCTTCCGCAAACAGAGAACGCGACACGAGACGATCTTGCTCGGGTTGATCCGTCGGACCGGAGGTCCCGGTCATCAGACCTATGAGCAAGTCGACGGATCGACGACTTCACGCGATTCAGCGGTTATCACATTGAACGGCCGAGAGCCCGCGGCGATCAAAGCCTGGTAGCGCCAGGCGGCGGGTCTGTTCGGAAGCCGGAACAGCCCCCGTGCCCCCTTGCTTTCGAAATGAAGGATCCTGCCGCCGCTTCGCAGCTCCCGGACTCGCCGTACCGACGAGCTTGGGAGGCATTCTGTCCATCTCAGGACAATCTAGATAGGCGAAAGGTCCAGCCTGGTAGGGCGGTGATGAGAAAGGTTTGTCGCCCGGTGTTGGACAGGCGAAGCGCGGGTTCTAGAGTGCCGCCCCGCAAGGGCGCGGATACCTACTTCGTTGATATGAAGGACATGAAGCAAGGCGTTCAAGATGCGCGTTCATCAGATGAGTAGGAACGCCGCGGTCAGTCGCCCCAGGATAATCAGCCAGGCGGTCGTGAACACCACGGGCATCCACATCGGCGTCAGTTTGGCCCACTTGGTGAGATACGCAGGGCCTTGGATATGCGGATACAATTTAGTGCTGGCATCTTCCGGGGTTTTCGATTGCGCGAAATTTTCGTACAGAGCACGGAGATGATCGATGTTTTTCAATGAGGCAATGATGCTGACATAGGCCAAGGCACCGGCCAGCAGACCCGCGACAGGGAGAAGCCAGAGCAAGAGGAGTTGCTCGGCTTCAAACAGTGGATTCTTCGCCTCTTTCTGAGCGTTGAGCAGGGTCGCGTACGCGCCGAAGAAAAAGGCTTGGGTGATGATTTGCCAGGTGACGCGTTGATTGATCAACTGATCGTGATGCTCGATCTGACCGCGGATCAGGCCATAATACTCGGCTTGGCTTTGGTCTCCCGATCTGTCCATACATCGCCCCTCCGGTATATGGTGATCGTGCAATCCATAGGCCTCTCTGTGGCACCAGACCGGAACGACAGTCCATGTGAAGACCAAAAGTCCAGCCGATGTTGGGATCAAGCCTACTGTGCTCACTACAGGCCTCAAAAGATCGCTGATATCATCGAAGCTGCATCCCTGGGGCTATAGGCGTCAAGTCCGCACGGTATCGCTCCCCTCCCCATCAAAATCTTATGTAATGAACGTCATTACTCGCACGGCTCTTCCGAGAGGCTCGATTCTGATGGCGCACCATTTGCGAGACTTATTTCTTTACAAGAAAGGAGGTTGCTCATGACCAGTAAAGGTTTCGCTCAGCTGATCGGATGGGTATTTCTCGCCATCGGAATACTCGGGTTTTTCCCTGGTCTCAAGACGACGCCCCCCGTGGGTACCGCGCTCAATCTCGCCGTCGACGGTGGATTCGGATACCTGCTCGGATTGTTTCCCGTCAATTGGCTCCATAACTTGGTACATGTGGGTGTCGGTATTGCCGGCATCGCGTCTGCCAGGAGTATCGGGAGCGCCCAAGCCTTCGCGCGGGGGTTGACCTGGTTATACGGGACGCTGGCTTTGATGGGCCTGTTTCCGGTGCTCAATGTCACGTTCGGCTTGATTCCGATATTCGGCCACGATATTTGGCTGCATGCGGGTACTGCCGCCCTGGCGGCTTATTATGGATATGGCCGACGTGCCGAGGTGGTCGAGACAGGTGAAACCTATCGAAAGGCGGCATAAGGGATACCTGGTCTCGGTGTGAGGCAACGGCATCGATAGGCCGTTGCCTCCGAGCCACCGGCTTGATCCTATCGATGCGGCCCTGGCATCTCGTGATATTCATTCCGGTCTTTGTACGGCTTCGCGAGAATCAGTCTCTATCACCGCATCCGTCCAATAGTAGCCGTAATACGTCAACGCCAACGCGGTTGCGATGTGCAGAATCAAGATATCGTGACCGACCGCCGGCCAGAGTCCAAACTGCGTCGGGAACGGCAGGTGCATTTCGACCAGTACAAGCAGGCTGAATACAACGGCGGCCTTGCGCGAAAATCCGACCGCCATGACTCGATACCGCGAGGCTAGGATGGCCCGGATGCCGAGCAGCAAGTGGAAGACAAAGTACAGGGCAGAAGCGGAACGAGCGTGCTCCACTGTTCCGATCAAGCCGATAAAGAAATAGATGGCACCGATCAATTCAATGGATCGGCATGTGCTCATAAAAAAGGAAAGACACCCCACATGCAGTGGGAACCATATTCCATCCACGCGAGGAAGAGGAGCCGGCATGGCTTCCCTTCCCCTCCTTTCAGCCTATGCTCCTCCACTACTGATTGCGCTGTATAGACTGAGCTGTGGCCAGATGCTTTTGTAAATCAGGTCGGGTCTCTCGTAGGAACCGTTTCAGTTCAGGATGATCAACCGATTCGACGGTATTTTCCACCAGGTCCACTGATTGTTGGTGCATTTTGATTTGGTACTCGAGGTAGGCCTTGTCGAAGTCCCGCCCGGACTTCTCGCGAAGCTCCTCCATCGCCTCACGATGGGTATTTTCCAGCGTTCGAGCGAGCGCGGGCTGCTGGGGCTGCACGCCGATCCTGCGCGCCAGCTGAGTGGCATTCTGCATTTTCAGCTGATGCTCGTTCACCATCTGAGAGGCATAGGCCCGTACCTCCGAAGAAGATGCTCTGTCCCTCGCCAGCTGGCCGGCATGAATTTCACTGCGGTTCACGGTATTGAGCACGCCGACCACATCCGCATCGGACATGGTCGCACCCGGCATGGCTCTTTGGGCCAAAGAACAGGCGGAAAAGATCGAACAAGCCGCGATCATGACCATCACAGTCAGACTGAATTTCATAGAAACCTCCTTCAAAGCTAGGTGATGACACATCCCAAAAAGGAATAATGCAAAAGAGGAGCCTGGCGCGATGGTCGCATTATTTTTGGACATGGCAAGCTGATGATTCATCACATCCTCGGCGGTGAAATGCGGCCGTGGCTCAGCCACGTCACTAATGAACTGATGAACGGAGCCGACATTCTGTCAGGTTACGGACAAAAGGCGCGACATACGCTTGCCGGATTACCTATCGCGAACCAACTCTGAATCGCACCGTTTGATAATTTCTTAACATCGCGGCTGATGTACTTGCCTAATCTGGCACATATTCTGCTGAGAGAGATAAGAAAACGGTGGAGTTTAGGCCTACCGACAAGTTACTGCCCAAGCCCTAGGGACCGGCACATCGGAATGGAACATCCACCTGCCCGCTATTCGAACACCGAAGGAGGTTTTCCATGAACGCATCATTCATAGCCCTCGTCACAATCACGGTCGGCATCCTGGTTTCAAGCTGCACTGTACTGCAAAAGGCGCGTCCCGGATCCACTATGTCGAATGCGGAGATTCTGGGCTTGCTCGAGACCATCAATCGCAGTGAGATCGACGCGGGACAACTTGCCAAGCAGAAAGCGTCCGGTCAGGAGGTACGTTCGTATGCCACTCGCATGATAGACGAGCACCAGATGATGATGCGGGACCTCAACCGGCTGGCCGACTTCATGGAGCTACGGCCGCAGAAACCCGCCCTCGCTTTTACGATGGAAAATGAGCATCAGGATACGATGGAAGAACTCCGCGACAAATCCGGATCGGACTTCGATCAAGCCTACAAGGACTACCAAGTGAAGATGCACCGACAAGCCGTCGACGTAGTCCAGAATGCAGTCGACTCCGTCAAGAACTTCAACATTAAGCAGCATCTGCGGCAGGCAAGGCCGAACCTGCAAGACCACTTGGCCTCAGCTCAATCCATCGAACAGTAGCGGCTCGGAACAGAAAGGCGGAAGGGGGGAGACGACTCATTGCCCCGACTCAAAGAGATATCAAAGAGATATAAGGGAGGACACGATGAAAGCTGTCGTCTTTCACGGCGTCGGCGATATTCGGATGGATGAGGTGCCTGAACCGAAGATTCAAGCACCGACCGACGCCATCGTACGCATCACAGCCAGCGCCATCTGCGGCACCGACTTGCACATGGTGCGCGGCACCATGCCGGGGATGAAACCGGGAACGATACTCGGCCATGAAGCGGTCGGCGTCATTCAAGAAGTCGGCAAGGACGTGCGCAATTTGAAAGCGGGCGACCGTGTCGTCGTCCCATCGACGATCGCCTGCGGGTACTGCTCGTATTGTCGAAGCGGATACCACGCACAGTGCGACAATGCCAACCCGAACGGCCCCTCCGCCGGAACCAGTTTCTTCGGCGGACCCGCACAAACCGGCTCGATCAACGGCCTCCAGGCCGAGTACGCCCGTATACCGTTCGCGAATGCCGGTCTGGTGAGACTTCCGGATGACCTCGACGACGACCGCGCGATCATGCTGTCCGACATCTTTCCCACCGGCTACTTCGGCGCCGATATCGCCGAAATCAAGCCGGGCGATACCATCGCCGTGTTCGGCTGCGGACCGGTGGGTCAGTTCACGATCGCCAGCACCAAGTTGATGGACGCCGGGAGAATCTTCGCAGTCGATTGCATCCCTTCGCGTCTGGACATGGCACGGGAACAAGGCGTGGAGGTGATCGACTTCAACGCCGATGACCCGGTAGAGGCGATCAAACGTTTGACCGGCGGGATCGGCGTGGATCGAGCCATCGATGCGGTGGGAGTCGATTCCGTGAGCGCAAAGCAGGGGCCGGCCGCCAAGCAGGCTGAGCGGATGGCTCAGCAGTTTCGGCAAGAGGTTCAGCGGATCGCGCCCGACGCGAACCCGCAACGAGACAACTGGCACCCAGGTGACGCCCCTTCACAAGCGATCACCTGGGCCGTGGACGCTCTCGCCAAGGCCGGCACGCTCTCGGTCATCGGGGTATATCCTCCGACCGATCAATTCTTTCCGTTGGGCGCCGCGATGAACAAGAATCTCTCTCTACACATGGGCAACTGCCATCACAGACGGTATATCCCCATCGTGATTGAATTGGTCCGCAGCGGGACTGTCGATCCGGCCGACGTCCTGACACAAGTTGAGCCGTTGAGTGCGGCGTTGGACGCCTATCGGGCCTTTGACAGCCGGCAACCGGGGTGGATCAAGGTGGAGCTGAAACCGGACGTCTCCATGGCGAAGGCGGCGTAAGGAACGTCGATGAGTCGTCGGAGAATGCCCTCATGGCGCACCCTGCCTGGTGTTCGGAACCGGTGACGCCGCGGCGCTTGTCTCATTGGCAAATGATGACGCTCCTGTCGGTGTTGTTTCATCACTCCAATGTATGTACGGATTCCGATGTGGCTGGAACGCCGGCTGCTGTGGATCATCGTGACACCGCGCATGCACGGCATCCATCATTCGATTCATCGGAAAGAGACGGACTCGAACCGGTCGAGCGGTCTCACGCTCTTGGATTGGGCACACGGCACATTGACACTCGACGTGCCGCAGGAAGCACTCACCATCGGAGTACCGGCCTATCGTTCGGATCGTGACCTCGGTCTGCCGACACAATTGTTATTTGTTATTGCCGTTCATTCGCCAACGCCCCTCATGGCGCTACCAAGACGGACGCAGACCGCTGCGCATCGGAAGCCGGCGCGCGACAGATGATGCCATGGCGTTGACGTGACCGCCCATGCCTTGCGCACGGACGTGGTTACTTCCGGGCGTTCGGATCACCGCCGGAACTGTTGTCCTTCTGGCGATGGGCCATGTCCAGATTGGAACGGGCGTGGAGCGTCTCGGAGGCATTCGGCCCAAAAACCTTTTCCTGTATGCTCAGCGCATCTTGATAGAGCGGGATGGCGAGATCCGGCCGATTGTGGGCTTCATACAGGCGCGCCATCGCGTTGAGCGAGATCACGACCAGCGGGTGGTTGCCACCGAAGACCTTTTCACGGATCTCCTTGGAACGAAGGAAGAGCGGGATGGCAATCGCTAAATTATCGGCATATAAACCGACGGCCAAATGATGGAGACTATCCGCGATGGCGGGATGGTCCGGCGTCAGAGTTGCTTCGCGAATCGCCCATGCGCGATAGAACAGCGGTCCGGCCAGTGCATGCCCTTGCTGCTGTTCCAAAAGCGCGCTGCCGAGCAAGTCCAAGGTATCGGCCACATGAAGATCATCGGCTCCTTTGGTCGCCGTGTAAATGGCCAGCGCCCGTCGAAAAGCTGTTTCCGCGCCGGAGAAGTCGTTTTGCTTGAATCGAGTAGCGCCCAATTTGTTGAGGATCGCCGCCAAGTCTTGATTGAAATCCTTGTCTGCGGTGCGGTCCAATAATCCGACCGCCGATGCGTAGGCCCTTTCAGCTTCGGACCAGTTCCCGGTAGACCGTGCGTGGTCTCCGTTGGCCTCATGTCCCGACCAACTTATGTCATCGACATCCGCCGCCGAGCGAGCACAAAAGAAGGGAGACGGGTCTGGCAATTCCCGCTCGCCTTCCGACCCACGCACCTGTCCTTGATTGTCCCCCCAGAAACAAGAGCGTTTTCCTTCGGACGTCACCTGCCAGCCGACCGGTGGGACGTTGGTATATGGGTCGCGTCCCAGCAGAGTATCGATGGTGGGAGAAGTCACCATCGGTTGATTTTCTTGAAGCGCCACATCGGCAAAAGACATGGACGAAACCGGACCACAGCAAAGCATGACGGCGACGCCGGCATGGCACAGCCTAAGGCCAGCGTGACGCGGTGAGATCGTCCGTGTACGTACCATGATGGAATTCCCCATTGGAGGCAATCACAGGGGGAGGGAGCTTACATATTCCTTAACTGACGACGCACTGTTTATTATACTGGGATCTTCCCTAGGGTATAGGGAGGACGATTGAGGAGGCGACGAAGAGATAGCCCGAGCTCTTCAGCGAGGAAGTCTATTCGGCAAGTGGATTAAGCGCCATGCCAGAGCGCCTTTTCACATTACGAATCCTGCGCATGAAGACGTACCCAACGCACGATATCCTGGGTTCCCATGACACCCGATTGCCGAGCTAATTCACGCCCTTCTCGAAGAACGATCAGGGTCGGGATACTGGCGATCCTAAATCTCGCCGCCAGACTCCGCTCCGCTTCAGAATTGACCTTTCCGAGACGGACATCTGGTTCCAGGATCTTGGCCGCCTCCTGAAATGACGGGGCCATCACCTGGCATGGCCCGCACCACGAGGCCCAGAAATCCACCGCCAACGGGATGTCGCTGCGCGACGCGTGAAGATCGAAACTGCCGGACGTCAATGTAAGGGGTTGGCCTGTAAACAAGGGCGCATGGCATTGCCCGCATTTGGGACGATCATTCACGCGGGCAACGGGTACGCGGTTCAGGCTGTGGCAATGGGGACAGGCGACTTGGAGGTGATTTTTCATTACAGCGGACACATGAAGGTCACGGCGTTCATCGACGATAAATCGTCAGCGCTCCATGGCCACGAGAAGGCGGCTGATGTGACTGGGCTCTCCCACGTCCACCCTTGTCGGCAGATCGATAAAGTCACCTCGAACGGCTTTCAACGCGCAGCGCTCGATATTGATTTCCCTGGCGGTACGGAAGCCTAAACGGCGAAAAATGGGCACAGGGGGACACCACCCCTGTATGGCATGTTGCAGCAGAAACCCCGCGACCATCGCAGGAAGCATGAAAAATCGCCGGTTCACGAGAGCTCCGAGTCCGAGCCCCAAGAGAGAGATCGAAGCGGCATTGGCCTCCAACGTTCGTTCCATGTCCCATTCATGCTCCAGCTCTTCCAACCGACGATTGATCGCCTCATGTCCTTGTCCCGAAACAGCGGCGATGTTTTGCTCCGTCTGTCGGCGGATTCGCTCGTTGATCGCTTCATCAGTATGTTGCTCGACTCGTGTGGTCGTCGATGGGATCATAGACCTCACCTTTTATGGTCATAGTGAATGATAACGATCCTCTTCATCAGCTCTTAAACAAATCTGCCCGAAGACCAGACTAGGACGTCTTTCTTTTGCCTCTGGTAATTCTGCCTTATTGCGCAGATTGCGACGACTCTCTCGTACCCTAGACTCCTGGGCCACCCCACGACGACCCGCACGTATGATCGATCACAACACATGAAGAGATTCGGCACCGCTATTGCACGATGAAATTTTGATGAATGTGATCGATAGTTGAGCTCCCAAGACATGAACTACATGGGATGAGGAGGTATTCCATGGCTCGCAAGAAAAACAAACCATCTTCCATGCCGGACACCGGTGCCGGTCCCAAAGGACGGCGTGTGGATCATTCGATCGACCAGCGAAGCCCGACCGATCAGGCAACCGGCGGGTATGATCCGGAGGATTATCACGGTTCCGGCCCGATTCTCGTAGGCCATGCTCCGGTGCACGGCGAAGAACCTGGAGCGTCCGGCATCCCGGTCGGCGTGGACCTGGACGAGAACCCTGAGGGAAATCCCGGCGACGTTCCCAACACCGAATCGCCGGGCGCGGGCATAAGCCGAAAGGCATTCGGCGACAGGGAGAGACCGGATGAGGCGATCAAGCGAGCTTCGAGGAAAGCAACATAAGAACACCTCATCCGAACACCTCTTCGGGAAAACACGGCGACGCAATGTTCCATCCCTGATTTGAACTACCGTCCTGCGCTATCCGCCATTACCGTCATGAAACGGAATTCAGGAACCCAAGACGGAACGCCGGTGTCACCGTTCCGCGTCGTCCGTGAACGCCTCCGCGTCCTGGCTGAATTGGAAGACTGGCTGGAGCGTCCGATGCAGTGGTTGGGGCTGGCATGGATCGTTCTCATACTGATCGATCTTATTGGACCGCCCAATCGGACGCTTCAGTGGCTGGTCGGAGCCCTGTGGTTCATATTCATTCTCGACTTCGTGATCCGTTTCACATTGGCGCCTCGTAAATCCGTCTATTTACGGCACAACTTCCTCACAGCCGCATCTCTTGCGGTCCCCGCGCTGCGCATGCTGCGGTTGACTTCTTTAATGCCGGCTCTTCGAGCCGCAAGGGGGCTCAAGCTCGCCGGTCTGGTGGGGAGCATCAATCGAGCGATGTTTGCGCTGAAGAGTCTCACCGCGCGCGGCGGTTTTCACTATGTGTTGCTCCTGACCTTGACCGTCGTTCTCATCGGAGCCGCCGGCATCTACGCCTTTGAAAAGGATGTTACGGAAGACCGGGGGATCAAGGATTTTGGAACCGCGCTGTGGTGGACCGGTATGCTGATGACGACGATGGGATCCGAGTATTGGCCCCGAAGTCCGGAGGGCCGGATTCTGACGTTTCTCCTCGCCCTCTATGCCTTTGCCATCTTCGGTTACGTGACTGCCACGATCGCGAGGTTCCTCATCGGCCGGGACACGGAGGGAGATAAGATCGGCTCACACCATCAATTGGCCAGGATAGAACGAGAACTTGCGCAGCTGAAGACCAGGCTTGAAGAAATAAGGAGAACATTACGGGGTTAAACGTCCATCGTTTTGCTCGGCGCGAAGGCCGGGCGAAACCCCTTGACGGCGAACAGCTGGACGGTCGTTCCGCGACAAGCCGAGTCCCATCGCTGTTCATTCTACGATGTCTCAAGTACCGCTCCACGATGGAAAGACTTTTGCAATAGAGCTTAGTAGCAGAGAATCCAGGCTCATTTCTGACATGGGGAGGAGGTGTAGCCCCTTATGCGATCTCAAGTAGTGCTGATCGTTCTTGGAGCTTTCTTACTGGTCACCAGCCTATCTTCTTGTCATGTGGTGGACCAAGGGCAGAAAACTCCATACACCGAATACCAGCAGGTCGGCGGACAGCGTGCCTACTGCTTGGATCCCGATGAGTCATCTGATTACTGCAAGCGCGATGATGATGGCAGGCAATATCAATAACCGGACCTGCGAGGAGGTATGGCATTCACGACAGGTGGTCCTCATTGAGAAGGACAATGTCCATTTCCGGCATGGCTCTACCATGGCTGCATGTCACCGAATAATCCTCCCAAAGTCCGGCCAGCCTGACCGCGTGAAAGGCTTTGAGCTACGCCGCGCGAATGCCGCCCGACTTGACCTGCCGGTCAGAGACTCCACACGGACTTGGACATCTTGTCTTCCACGCGGAACAATGGCGCACATAACAGCAGGACGGTCGGCGATGACCAAGGGACGGGGTCGGCATTCCGCTTGCCGTTCCGCATCATCGCATCACTATGTTTATGCCCTGTGAGCCACATGGAGGCAACGATGAACCGGACGCGCGACAGCATTGCCGATGTATGGGGACCACGCCGGCCCTACCGGGGTGAATGGCCCATGCGGGTCGACGAGCACGCGTCGGAACAACCGGATCGATGGGTGCCGTCGGCATGCCTGCTCTGCTCGTTCGGCTGCGGGATCGACATCGGGGTGAAAAACGGCCGTATCGTGGGTGTGCGCGGGCGAGAATCCGATCGGGTCAATCGCGGTCGTCTCGGGCCCAAGGGGCTTCACGGCTGGGTGGCCAATCATTCGTCCGATCGGCTGACCACGCCGCTGATCCGCCGCCAGGGCGACTTGCAACCGGCGACGTGGGACGAAGCGATGGACCTGATCGTGCGGCGCTCAAAAGAATTGATCGACCGCCACACGGCCAACTCCGTCGCCTTCTACACGAGCGGGCAGTTGTTTTTAGAGGAATATTACACGCTCGCGGTCATCGGCAAAGCCGGCATCGGCACGCCGCATATGGACGGCAACACGAGACTTTGCACGGCGACCGCTGATTATGCTCTGAAGGAATCCTTCGGCACCGACGGTCAGCCAGGATCTTACGGCGACATTGACGTGACCGACACGATCATGGCAATCGGCCACAACATCGCCGAACAGCAGACCGTCATGTGGATGCGCATCTTGGACCGTCGCGCTGGATCCAATGCGCCTAAGCTGGTCGTGATCGATCCCAGGAGAACACATACCGCCAAGGAAGCCGACGTGCATCTGGCTCTCCGCATCGGTACGAACGTGGCGCTGCTCAATGGGATTCAACATCTCATGATCAAACAGGGTTGGATCGACAGCACGTTCATCGACGCGCATACGGTTGGTTTTGAGAAACTGACGCAACTCGTCTCGACCTGGACGCCGGATCGGGTCGAACGGGTGACCGGCGTACCCGCACGGGATCTGGTGAAGGCCGCGACGATTATGGGGGAAAGTCCGACATTGCTCTCGACGGTACTGCAAGGAGTCTATCAATCGATGCAGGCCACGGCGGCCGCGGTCCAAGTGAACAACATTCACTTGCTGCGCGGGATGATCGGCAAACCGGGCTGTTCGGTGCTTCAGATGAACGGGCAACCCACCGCCGAAAATACCCGTGAGTGCGGCGCGGACGGCGACATGCCGGCGTTCCGCAATTGGGAAAACGAAGTCCACATGCAGGAGATGGCACGCATCTGGAACGTGGAGCGGCACAAGCTCCCGACTTATGCGCCGCCGACCCATGCGATGCAGATCTACCGCTATGCCGAAGAGGGCACCGTCAAAATGCTCTGGATCAGCGGGACCAATCCTGCCGTATCTCTCCCCGAATTAAGCCGCATTCGACGCATCCTCAACATGAGCGGTCTCTTCGTGATCGTGCAAGACGCTTTCCGCACGGAAACGACCGAACATGCCGACGTGGTGCTGCCGGCGGCGCTCTGGGGCGAGAAAACCGGCTGCTACACGAACGTGGACCGCACCGTCCATTTGTCCGAAAAGGCGATCGAGCCACCCGGGCAGGCGAAATCGGACTTCGATATTTTCGTGGACTACGCGAAACGGATGAAGTTCAGCGACAAAGACGGGGCGCCGCTGGTGAAGTGGACGACGCCGGAAGAGTGCTTCGAAGCGTGGAAGATCTGTTCGAAAGGCCGCCCCTGCGATTACAGCGGCATGAGTTATGCGGCGCTGCGCCGCAGGGCCATTCAATGGCCCTGCAACGACCAGGCGCCGGACGGCACCGAACGGCTCTATACGAATCATCGGTTCAACACCCAGGCGGATTATTGCGAAACCTACGGTCACGATCTCACAACCGGCGCGGTCCATACGCCGGAGGAATATCGCGCTCGCGATCCGCAGGGCAAGGCGTTCCTCCACGCGTTGGAATATCAGCCGCCGCATGAAGAACCGGACGACGACTATCCCTTCATGGTGACGACGGGACGCCTCGTGTATCATTGGCACACGAGGACCAAGACCGGCCGTTCGAAGGAACTGAACGATGCGGCTCCGGATGCCTTCGTGCAAATGCACGAGGACGACGCCGCCAAACTCGGGATCACGGAGGGCGATTGGGTTCAAGTGGAGTCGCGGCGGGGCCACGTGACGGCGCGCGCCAAGCTGGGCGACATCCTGCCGGGACACCTGTTCATCCCGTTTCACTACGGCTATTGGGACGATCCCGATCGCATGCGCGCGGCCAACGAGCTGACCGTTACCGAATGGGACCCGGTCAGTAAACAGCCCTATTTCAAGTTCGCCGCCGCTCGGGCGAAGAAGGTTTCAGGCTCACCGACCGTCGAGAAGATTTCGCAGATCGCCTCATTGGCGATGGGCCAGATGAAAGCGGCGGCTACCGAATTGATGGAGACGCCCGGGAAGATCTCGAAAGCCGTCGCCACTGCGGGCGACGAGCGGCCGGTCAACCTGTTCCTCGGCATGACCCTGCAGAGCGAATACCTCTTGGCCGAAGCGTTTCGCCAAGTCGGCCACAAGCACATGGCCGAGCCGGACATCCACGTGACCTGTCTGCTCATGGCCTCTTGGAGTCGGGAGCAGGCCGAGGGGCTCAGACCCTTCGTCGCGGCCTATCACAAGAACAAGAGCGACGATCCGGACGGATCGGTCAAGAATCTGTTCAATGGCCCGCGCAGCGGCGGCCTCGGCTTGCTTCGCGACCTGCACGATCTCTGGCTCGCGGCGAACGAAGTGCATCTCGGCTACGAAGCGGTGAAGCAGGCGGCCAAGGCGCTGCACGACCAGGCGCTCGCCGACACGTGCGAGCACTATCTCGAAAGGACGGATCGGCAGATCGCCTGGCTCCGGACAAGGATCGATCAGGCTTCACCGCAAACGTTGGTTGTGTCGTAAAGCTACCGGAATCGCCAGACCGCCGCGCCGATAAGCCACGCAGGCTCTGAGAATCTCACAGGGCATGCACGCGCAACAAAGAACAAACCCACAGCCAAATCAAGTGCCCGAAAACGCGATCGGATGGGCGTACTTAATGCGTCGACTCCTGCAACATCGTGGTGGTCTTCCCGTCGAAGTGGTCCCCCCGATCGGCCTGCGCGTCCTGTTTGGTCCGATGCACCGTCCCGTCTTTGTGCTCGGGTGGACTATAAATGGTATACAGTTTCAACGGCTCGTCTTTCCCGCTGCTGATGATGTTGTGTCTGGTTCCCGCGGGAATGACCAGGGCACTGCCGTCCTGAATCGGATAGTCCTTGCCGTTTAATTGGGCCGTGCCGCGGCCCGCCTCGACTCGAATGAACTGATCGAGGTCGTGCGTCTCCATGCCGATGTCCTCTCCCGGTTTCAAACTCATCAGCACGAGTTGACTGTTCCGTGCAGTAAAGAGTACTTTCCGAAAATTGTCGTTCTTAACCGTCGATTCCTCGATGTCGATGAGGAAGTGATCCATGGATGCCTCCTTCTTTGGCTGCGTTTCGCTGTTGGTCATACCCCTGCTCGACTCATGACGAATGGCTTGTCGCAGGCGACGTCCGACCGGAAGCGGCCGAGCGGCAGGTCCGGTAGGTGTTTGCGCAGACCGGTTCGGAACGCGGACACGACGGCCATGCTGCCCATGCCGATCAAGGACAGACCGATAATGGTGCGGCGGCGGCGCACGACAGCCGAGTCATCCTCCTGTAATTCCTTGCGCAACGCTTTTGGCGACTTATGGTGTGTCATGATCATTGCGTCTCCATAGCGTCACACACGTCTTCATCGTGATCGCTTATGGTTTCCATGGCATCGTGCCCCCTTCCATAGGAACCCGGGACGGTTCAGGCGGCTTTTGCTATGCGACGTCCTACAAAGATCTCCACTTCATGAAGCACGGCCTGCGGCTGATCGACCATGACGAAATGCCCGGCAGTCTTGATCCTCCGAACGGCGCGTTGGGAATGTCGCGGTCAACCGCTCACCGAAGCGGACCGGCCGGGAAGACATCGTCTTCTCCCTGCAGGATCAGCGTGGGAGTCGTCAGACGCGGGAGGAGCGGCGTAAGTTCGGTCGTCAAGTTGGTGTTCAGCGCAGAGGCCACATCTCCCTGGTCCTTTCGTTACCATCACTTTTGAACAAGAGACATTTCTAGAAGGTGATCTATTCCTCTTCCCCTCATACCCATTCATTTGGCATTTTACTCATCACTGGACAACGAGATATCAGTAACGAAACCGCGCAGCCAACGACTCCGTTCCCTTGGCCGGAAATACTTGTCCGCGATGAAGGAAGGTCTGCACGACGGCCAATTCGTAGAGGTCTTCGTCACCCGTTTGTGGCTCGTCATGCACTTCGGCTTGTTGGCGATCAGGGTCAAAACGTCCCCAGGCATGGCGATCGACAGGGATGACAAGCATGTCCACCCGCCCTTGCACGGCCGCGGGCACCACTTCTTCCAACCGGTCCGATCCGCGCCCCGTCGCCACCGCCTCGTTCACCTGCTCCAGCGTCGCCCGTCGGTTGTGCATCAATCGTGACTCCATGATGTGCCACGCGTCTCGACGCAGTTCTTCATCCCGCCGCTCTTCGTAGTTTCCGGTGAGAGCCTCTGACGCAATCGGTCCATACTGGCTGATGGTTTTATACAGCGGCAGGAGATAGTCCACACCGGCCAATACCAGCGGCTCACGGCGATCATGCAACACGTCGCAGACCGCGCGATCCACCGCCCTGAAGTATCGCTCCACATCGGCGGTCGAGACATCGCTGCTCGATCCGTGCCCGTGAAAGAGCGCCGTGCCTCCGCCGCTGCCCGTGCCGCCGGAGCCTCGTGGCGCCAGCGCTTCGAACTGCAATTGGGTCTCACGGCGCTCATACCCCGGCGTCTCGGTCATGCTGGGAGGTGCGCCGGGAAGATCCACCCGGGTGACCGTGTTTCTCGTGCAACGCAACAGACGACAGCCGTTCTGACTCAAGGAGAGGAGATAGAATCGTTCATCCTCCGTGAAATAGGGCAGGAGCGGCGACACGTGAAAACGGTCCGACACGATGATCGACTCATCGAACCTCAACGGGAGGCGGAACAACCGGACAAAGGTCGGCGTGACAAATACCGCCAATCCTTCACTTTGATATCGCCAGAACTCATCATCCGTCTCCAGGGCGCTCAGGGAGGCCAGCCATGAGCGCACGTCCGACGAACGGTATCCCTTGTCGATCAAGCTTTGCTCCGCCGCACGCGCCAAGTTCTTCAGCCGAATGGGATCCTGTCGAACTTGTGGGCCGCCGCGATGCGTGGGCATGAAAAGCGAGGCGCAAGGCCCGTCCATGTGGCAGACAAGGTCGCGGAACTCCCCGGCGCTCAGCCGATCTTCTGAACGGAGAGACCAGGGTCCATGTTCAACCGACAAGGATGGTTCCGGCATGATTCCTCCAATCGATCAACAGAGCGATGTTAGGCCGCCACATCATTGATCTGTCTCACATAGGCGTCGACGTCGAATTTTCGTTCAAGGCCCGATGCCGCCATGTACCGCACCTTTCCGAAGATAGGACGTTCGCCCCACGGCCTGTCATGCAGTCCGAATATCCAGGCGGTATTCGAATAGGAGTTGGCATCTCGGCCGTCGAGGTAATACCGATTCATGATATGGAGCGTCGCGGCGTGGGCTTCTTCGGGCGTACGAGACCACTCGAGAATCTTCTTGCCCCAGTACATCCGCATATGGTTGTGCATGTATCCGGTGACGAGCATTTGTCGGCACGCGGCGTTCCAGTAAGGATCATGGGTCTCCGCCGCTTCCAATCGTTCGATCGCATAGAGGTGTTCCCTTCGATCGTGCTTATGAGCCTCCAATGTCTTCTTGGCCCACCGAGGGATGCATTCATACCGATCATAGTCGGCGGTAAATCGGCAGAAATTCATGGACAGCTCCCTGCGTACGACCAGTTCGTCCAAGAAAGAGGCGACGTCGGCCCGCAATGCCATGGGCGCCTGCCGGACTTGCAGGGCCAGATACAACGGAGAGATCTGTCCGAAATGCAGATACATGCTCATGTACGAGACACGAGGGTTCTGCGGCTGATTGCGATGATCTTTGTACCCGGCCAGTCGATGACCGATGAAATCATGGAAACGGGACTTGGCCTGAGCCGTGCCTCCCCGATGGAACTTCGTCACCGCTCGGACCGTTCGATCGACTTTCAGCTCGCCCAGCACGGCGTCGATGTCATCCAGTCGCACACCCTGTTGAAGCGGTGGGCGGGACGGACGGTGAAGCGGTGTTTGACGCAGGTCGATCAGATACTTATCCAGATGGCGCTGTACCTTCCCTCGAAATGTTCGGGCCGCCGTTTCTGCTTTGCGCGACGCCACGTCCACCGGAACCACGACGTCGCTTTCCACTTGAATGACACGGCATTCCGCCTCCTCGGCCACTCGTCGCCGCCATGCCTCTTGGTGTCGCAAGTATCCTCGGTCACAGACGATGACGGACGCGGCACGGCCCATATCCAGCGCGACATCAGAAGGATGGCCGAACTGGACGGTCATTGAAATGCCTCGGTCGGCCAACGCGGCTTGTGTCTCCTGTATCCCCTCCAACATGAATCGGTAATGACGGAGATTCGCCTCGGGATAGTCCTGCATTAACCCGAACACCACGCGCAGCGATCGATTCGTTTCGTTGGCCAGCCGCACGGCGTATTCCAGCGCATGGTTGTCCTCCGCTCGCTGCGACTGCTGCATCCAGTACAAGACATCGCCTCGTTCGCGAGCCGGTTTCTCGTTGAGATGTTGTATCCGCTCTGGCTGGATCGTCATCAACTAGCTTTCCGTGCGATCATGCGACCTCAGTATCGGCATGCGAAGACTCGATTGAGTTTTTCCCATGGCGAATCGCGAACGTGGCGCATGACGCTGAAGAGAACCACGAGTCGGAGTGTATGGTTCCGACATAGGCGGCTTCTTCTCCACTTCGGCCATCCCGACCCGATCACGACTGGAATCGAACTTCTCGAAAACGACGGACTCGTACAAATACTGCCCGGACCAGCGGATCCTCCCGATCTTCCGAAATGATCCTTGTGATTTCCGATGGCATCTAGCTTGGCGGCATGTGATGCCGTCCGTGAGATGAGCGGCACTGGCGAGTCCTTTGCATCCCAACGAAATGCGAATCTGCCGGGAACGGATTCCCATATAACCCAAGGTACCGAAGAGTTGGGCGGCCGATTCACGCTATCATGTATGGCGCATTTGCAAGACTGGCCCTTTCCCTAGCGAGCGTTGGTTATGAAGCTTGACTACGGGCCGTTCAGAAAGGCTGTGTGATGTTGGATATCCTTATCATCGCGTTGTGTCTACTCCTCAATGGTCTGTTGGCGGCGGCTGAAATCGCCTTTGTCGCCGTCCACCGTCCTTATCTTCGGGAACTGGTGCGGCAAGGACATGGGCGCGCGTCCCTTCTATTGCAATTGCGGGAAAAGCCGGAACGGACATTATCGGTCGTGCAAATCGGCATTACCTTGGTCGGCGCGCTTGCGGGCGCGGTGGGTGGGGCCGGAGCGGAAGAATTGCTGAGTCCCGGGCTTGAGGCTCATCTGGGTCTGTCTGAAGGGAGCGCCGACACGCTGGCGATCGGCCTCGTGGTCCTGCCGTTGACCTACGCGACGGTCGTGATCGGCGAGCTGGTGCCGAAGTCGCTGGCCCTCCGCAATGCGGTCGGCTTCGCCTTGCGAAGCGCGCGGTGGTTATCGCTCTTTGATAGATTGTTGGGTCCGATCGTGACGCTCTTCGAATGGTCGACGCGGCAAGTGTTGCGCGTCATCGGCCTGTTTCATCGACTGACCGGAACGTCTCCGTCCGGTTCTAAGGAAGTGAAGAATGACGGCGAAGGATCGGGCATCGCGTTGGACAGGCTCTCCGAACCGCATCGCCAATACGTGATGAACCTTGTCGGCCTGGAACGCAGAACCCTGAACGAGATTTATGTGCCGTGGGAGCATGTCGTGTGCGTCCGCTCGTCACAATCGTCCGAGGAGGTAGAAGCCGTCATCCTTTCCTCCGGCCATACCCGAATTCCCGTCGTCGAGGGTCTCGCTGTCGAAGGCATCCTCCACACGAAGGAATTCATGGGGCTCCGGCGGTCTGGAATGGACCACTGGACGTCGCTTCTTCGACCGGCCATCAAGCTCCAAGCCGAGGTGCGGATGATCGCGGGGCTCAGACTGCTTCAGGAGCACCGCATGCACATGGCCGTCGTGTATGCGGGTGAAACCCTGCTAGGCATCGTGACCGTTGAAGACATACTGGAGGAGATTGTCGGAGATTTGTACGATGAAGACGATGACGGACGACTGCGCCGAATCTTGACCACGACCCCTCGAGCCATTGTGCGACAACGCTCCAAATCCGGATGACGTGGTTTACCCCCGAGCGCCTATTTCGCGATGGCTATGCCCGGAACCGGGGCATTCACTGGTTGCACCATCATCTGGAACAATTGATACAACATGTCGAAAGCCTTGGCGCTGCGAACATCTTGGGGCCGATCCGGCGTCGGCTTTCGTATGCCATAGTATCGCCCCTCATACCGGATTGACACGGCCGCGTCATCCAGCGCTCTGTCGGATTCTTCAATCGTCAACAGTCGTATGGCGTCCCGCTGGCGACCGGCCTCCCGCATGCTCCGCGCAAAGAACTCCAACACGGAGTTGAAACTGCGCAACGTGATCTGACCCCTGATGGGAAAGTCCCCTCCCGGGAAATCCGGACGAATATCGACGAGAATCTCATTCGCCGGCCATTCCTTCAGCCGGTCTCCCAATGCTTGACGGGCCGACTCCTTCACTTCATGCGGACGATAATTCGAGATGAGGACGCGCATGCGATCCAGCCGGAATCGGTCTCCGGTCGTCTTCCACTTATAGCCCTTGTCGAGGGCGGCCAGTACGTCGTCCGGCGCAATACCGGCCGGCAACGGGCCGGTCCAGGCTTCTTCCAGCATGACTGAAGCAATGTGCAGCTGGTGCTCGTCGTAGAGCGCCGTGATGTGACGCACACGCCGTTGGAACTCCTCGTACTCGTCCAGACGTCCGGGATGGTTCAGATACACGGCGGTTTCATCACCTGTTTGAATCCGCATGGAGCTGACCGCCATCTGCAGCGCCATACCCATATTCTCGCCGACTTCGAGCAGCCGAAGGAATCGTTTTTCATCCAGAGGCGTGAGCAATCGCGTGGTGAACTCCTCTCCGTCGATCGGGACGATTGTCACGGTGGGATTTTCAGCAGCCGTCGCGCTGAACAGCGGACCGACCAACCCTCGAGCGTCTCCCTCCGGCGGAACAATCCCGGCGCTCACACGGAAGTCGAAGGTCGCTGCGATGCTGGAGACCTTCGTGAAATGCAACGGCTGGTAGAACCGAGCACGGACGATATTGAGCAGCAATTCTTCGCTTGTCACCCGTTCTACATTTCGATCGTAGGCCAGTACCGCATGATGTAGAGCAATCGGCGCGAGACAGCCGGTGACAGAGGACCCTACTCCCATTGCAATCGCCACGTGAAGCACGGTCTCATATCCGACGGCATGGAGATTCACTCTGTTGTCATATCAACGGAACCTGTATCTCCCCACTGGGGACATCCGCAGCATCGATGTAGGAGGGAACCGAAGTGCCGTCGAGTGCAACCTGTCCGCCGTAGGACAAATTGTCTCCACTGGCCGTGGGACTTCATTTCAGCGTATGCTGATATCGAAGGAGTTCTCTATGATATCCGGCATTTCTTTTGCTCATCGTGCCGGCATGCGTATCATGCGTATGTGGCCTGGAAGTCCATTCCCACTCGGCGCCACGTGGGACGGGCAAGGTGTCAATTTCGCGTTGTTTTCCGAAAATGCGACCAAAGTCGAGCTCTGTCTGTTCGATCGTGCCGATGATCCACACCCGTCCATGTGTCTGCCGCTGGAGGAACAAACCAATCAAGTATGGCACGTGTATTTGCCGGAAGTGTCTCCCGGACAACACTATGGCTATCGTGTCCATGGTTCTTATGATCCAGCACAAGGCCATCGATTCAATCCGACCAAACTCCTCATTGATCCCTACGCGAAGGCCGTGGCCGGCAACGTACAATGGGCGGGCAATCGCATGTTTGGCTATCGAATCGGTGATCCTGAAGCGGACTTGTCGATGGACGACCAGGACAATGCGGCGGATGTCCCCAAAAGCGTCGTCGTGGATTCCTCGTTCACATGGGGGGCGGATAAACTTCTGGTCACACCGTGGGATGAGACCGTCATCTACGAAGTCCATGTGAAAGGGTTCACCGCTCGACATCCCGAGGTGCCGGAAGCTCTGCGCGGAACCTACTTGGGCATGACGTCGCCCGCCGTTCTGGATCACCTGAAAAGCCTCGGTGTGACCGCCGTCGAATTATTGCCCGTCCATCACTTTGTCCGCGACCAGCATCTGCACGATCGCGGCTTGACGAACTATTGGGGTTACAACTCGATCGGGTTTTTCGCGCCGGATATTCGGTACGCGCATTCACAGAAACGCGGCGAACAAGTGCGCGAATTCAAGACGATGGTGAAGACCCTGCACAGCGAAGGCATCGAAGTCATTCTGGATGTGGTCTACAACCATACGGCAGAAGGCAATCATCTCGGCCCGACCCTGTGTTTCCGCGGGATCGACAACGCGTCATACTATCGTTTGGTCGACGACAATAAACGCTATTACATGGACTACACGGGATGCGGCAACACGCTCAACATGAACCACCCCCGCGTGCTGCAGTTGATCATGGACAGCCTGCGCTATTGGGTCGAAGAGATGCACGTGGACGGATTCCGTTTCGATCTCGCATCCACCCTTGCGCGGGAACTGCACGACGTGAACCGCCTGGGGGCCTTCTTCGATATCATCCACCAGGATCCGATCCTGTCCCGCGTGAAACTGATCGCGGAGCCATGGGACTTGGCGTCGGGCGGCTACCAGGTCGGCAACTTCCCCTTGGGCTGGGCCGAATGGAACGACAAATACCGCGATACCATCCGCCGTTACGTGAAGGGCGACGGCGGGCAAGTGTCCGAGTTCGGCTACCGCCTGTCGGGCAGCAGCGACCTGTACGAGCGCAGTGGAAAACATCCTTACGCCAGCATTAACTTCGTGACCGCCCACGACGGCTTCACGCTCAACGATCTGGTCTCGTACAACCAGAAGCACAACGAAGCAAACCAAGAAGATAATCGAGACGGCAACGACAATAATCAAAGCTGGAACTGCGGCGTGGAAGGTCCGACCAACGATCCGGCGATCATCGCGTTGCGCGAGCAACAGAAACGCAATTTTCTGGCGACCCTTTTCCTTTCTCAGGGAGTCCCCATGCTCTGCGGCGGGGATGAATTGGGCCGCACTCAGGGAGGCAACAACAACGCCTACTGTCAGGACAATGAGATCAGTTGGTTCGACTGGAAGTTGAAGGATCGCGACCGCGAATTATTGAATTTCGTGCGGCGCCTCATTCAATTGCGGCGTGATCAACCGGTGTTGCGCCGCCGCCAGTTTTTTCAGGGACGGCGCATCCGTGGGTCTGAAATCAAAGATATCTCGTGGTTCCGACCCGATGGCCACGAAATGACCGATCAGGACTGGCAGAATGAGCATGCGCGTTCATTGGGGGTGCGGCTCGCCGGTGATGCCATTCAAGAGAAAGACTACAAGGGACGGCCCATTCATGGCGATACTTTATTGCTGCTGTTCAACGCCCATCACGAGCCGCTCCCCTTCGTGCTCCCCGCCCACCAGCGTGGCGTACGTTGGGAATTGCTCCTCGACACGAGTGATCCAGAAAAGCCGGAAGATCACAAACAATTCCGGGGGGGAGACGCCTTTGACCTGAAAACTCGCTCGATTGTCGTCCTGCGGTTGCATAGAACACGCTAGACTCCGCAAGCACATGAAGTCTGGATGAACCACCACCTCGGAGAACGTGAACAGTGGCCATGCCCGACCAATCTACTTCTACAATTCGGCGAGAAGCCCTGCGTCGGATGCTGCTGGAACAGCGACAAGCCCTTCAGCGTGAAATCGACGAGTCACTCACATCCTACTGGATGGTCCACAAGCGGCTGCGCGAAGAATGGAGGCCGAATGCCGAAGACCGGCCGATCCGCGACAGCACGGGGCATCAACGGTTGTCGCTCGTGGAAGCTCGGAATCGTACGAGACAACAGTTCGATGAGGCGCTCAGGCGACTCGATGAAGAATTCTCTGGGCGCTGTCAACATTGCGGGCGTCAACTTCAGAAAGGACGCTTGAAAGCGATTCCCTTCGCACTGCGGTGCCGGGACTGCCAAGAGCAGGCGGAGTTCATCGAACAGATCGAACGGCGGGAAGACCGCGAAACGATGTAACCACGTGAACCGTCCCCAAAACAGTGACGGCGGCGGGCATCACCATTGATGGTTCCTGCGACGGCAGGAAGTCATCTTTACCGCGAGGGCGACTTCACGCGAACGAGCGTGGGGTTCCGAATCGGAGGCCGTTTGATAACCTGATCATGAGAAGGCCACTGCGTCTTGCCCGGCAGTGAAAGTGAAACGGGGCGGCCCGTCTTTGCCGATCGATACAAGGCCTCGATAATCGCCACATCGATCAGGCCCTCCAACCCCGACGGTTCCGGGTCGCGGTCGTTGAGAATACAGTCGGAGAAATACAGAAGCTCCGGTGCAAATTGATCCCCGCCTCCGTACCGCTGCGAACGGCTTTTCCCATTAAGGCGGACGTTCTGCCGGAGTTCGCCGACATACTCGTAGGCCGGGTCCATCCGGACATGCCCGTTCGTGCCGACCACTTCATAGGCGGAGAGATCGTCCGCACCGAAACTACAGACGAAGGTCGCAAGGCGGTTATCCGGAAATTCCAGCCAGGCCGTCGTCATCTCATCGACGTCCCTAAAACGGCGGTCGGTTCCCTTGACCATACAAGCACTCACCTTCGTCGGGTTGGCTTGAAAGACGTACCGAGCGGCATTGATGCAATACACGCCGATATCGTAGAGCGACCCGCCCCCCAATTCCGCATTCACACGGATGTTGTCTTCGCGCACCTGCATGGTGAACACCGAATTGAAAAACCGAAGCTTGCCGAGTTTGCCGGCCTTCGCCAGCTCTGCCGTGTTCACGTTCGCCTGTTCGAAGTGCAGACGGTAGGCGACCATCAGTTTGGTGTCGGTCTTATCGGCAGCCCGGATCATGCGCCAGCATTCCTGTTCGGTCACCGCCATCGGTTTTTCGCAGAGGACATGGATGCCGGCCTTGGCAGCCCGGACCGCGAAGTCGCAATGCAAACTGTTCGGTAGAGCAATGTACACCGCGTCGATGTGACCTTCCCGCAGGCATTGATCGTATTCCCGGTACGAATAGCAATAGGGTACATCATATCTGCGGGACAACCGCTTCAGTTTTCGGGGATCATCGGAGACCAGCGCCGTCAGCTCCGAGTTCCTTTTTGCGTGACTGAAGGCCGGCACGACGGCGACCTGGGCTATGTGCCCAAGACCCACGACGGCATAACGAACCGGAGTTGCTTGTGGAGGCGACTTGGTGCGTCGTACGATGGAGGTTTTAGTCGAGACAGAACGAGCCATCAGCATCTCACCGACAACAATAATGACGAAGGTAGCATTGCTTAATCCATCCAGGCACCTAACGATTTCCCTAGTCTCCAACACGGACGTGTCATGCCCCATGGTCGTGCGCTTCCATCACGAAGTTGATGCCGATCTTTGCCTCCCCGTTTGCGAGAGCCGATAAAGCAAGTTCCTCGATGATCCACGACGGGATGAAACTGATTCCCGCCACGAATCCCGACGCCGAAAATGTGACGCCAGTTCGCAGCGGGCGGTATATCGGCTAATCCGAGATGGATCGCGCCAAAGCGAATCGAGGAGATCCTCGGTTATCGGGAAACCTCGGAGGTTGCTCTGCAAGGACAGCCGTTGGAACACGCTCGTCGACGGTTCCTCGCCTTCGCGGGATCACTCCGTCGTCGAGGAGCGGCCGCTGTGCGGAAATGCAGAAATAGCGAACCTCTTTACCGGCACGCTCAATTAGGGGTTTCTTACCACCTCCTAGGACTTTGCCCAGGGTCTACGGCGGTAGTTTGGGTGTATGAAGGCCTGAGCATAAAAAGAGAAAGGATGGTATTCCATGGCTGCTTCGTGGCTGACTTTCTTCACGCCAAACCCAATCATGACGCTCGCGTTCGTGCCGCTGCTTATCAGCGGAAACGGTCAACTGTCGCTGGCGCAGGATGAGGACCGTTCGTACTCTTTGTCGGAAGTCATAGTGTTGGCGATTGACCACAACCCCCGACCTGCCGGGGCGATCGGCGTGATCGATCTCCAGGAAGGGTTGCTCGTCCAGGCCGGCGCGTATCCCAATCCCACTATCGAGGCTCGTGGCGGTCGAGGCCTGCTTAGGGACGGCGGTGTCTTTGTGCCGGGGGCTTTCTCGGAGCTGCCACCCACTGCGGTGACCGAATACACCGGCCGAGTCTTTCAGCCCTTGGAGTGGCCGGCGAAACGAGAGGCGCGCAAGGATGCCGCCCGAGCCGGCCTGGAAGGAGCCATTGTCGGGTATGATGAAACCCTGCTTCATCTTCGTGCCGATGTGAAACTGGCATTTTGGACGCTCCTTTTTGCTCAGCGAAGCCTTCAACTGGCAAAAGAAAACCTGGCCATCATCCAAGATGTCCGTCAAACGGTCGACCGGAGAGTGGAGCTGGGAGAGTCTCCGCGATTTGAGGCGATCAAGGCGGAAGTGGAAGTTCTCAAAGCGGAGCAACGGGTCACTCGAGAGGAGAACAACGTCGAAGTCAACCGCGTCGTGCTCGATACCTTGACGGCCGGATCGCTCGGCCCTCGGTATCGGATTGAGGGCGAGTTCGAGCGTTTACCGCCGGCGCTCGAACGAAATCAATTGGTAGAGGACGCCCTTCAACAACATCCCACGATTCGCCGTTTGCGAAAAGTGATCGAAGAATCCGGCAGGACGGTGGACTTTCAGCGCCAGGCCCGTGTGCCCAACCTGACGGTGGAAGGGGGCTATTGGCGCGAAGTCGGGCGCGAAGCGGTGCAAGGGGGCATCAGCATACCCGTCCCCATTTGGTACCAACGGCAGGGGGAGATCGCCTCGGCCCTGGGAACATTGCGGCGCGAGGAGGCCAATCTCTTGCGGGTCCATTACGATCTTGTTCGGCATGTCAATCAACATTTCCGCGACACGGTCACGGCTGGTCGTCTTGTCGGGGTTTTCGAAAAAGGCCTGCTGCGCAAGACTCAGGTCGCGCTCCACATGGCGCAGTTCAGTTTCAAGCGGGGAGAAAGCAGTTTGCTTCAAGTGCTGGATGCGCAACGAGTGCACCGCGAAATCATGCTGGATTACTGGCAGGCCCGTCATGACCTCTCCGCGGCGACGACTCAGTTGGAACGGTTCGTCGGGCGGAGTTTGTATGTTCGATAAAGAGGATCGAGGCCGGCATTCGCTGCCTGGATCTTCCATGAATCGGCTGCCGTGGAGGGTAACAGAGAAGCTGTACCGCCTTATCGCTCTCCTCTCCCTTGTGAGCTTGGCCCACGGGTGCGATGCCGGATCAAAAGATACGCCCGCCGAGACATCCGAACAGGCGGCGAAGGAAGAGTCCCTCAAGACCGTCAACCTCGATCAAAAAGCGATGGCGGAGAGGGGAATCACAGTCGAACCGGTCAAGCGCCAACCCTTTCGCAGCCATCGCGATTTTCCAGGAACCATCGAATTGAACCGGCGCAAAGTGGCGAATCTCACGACACTCGTCCGCGGGCGCGCGATCGGAGTGTACGCGGATCTTGGGCAAGAGGTTACGCAGGGAACCTTGCTCGCCACGCTGGAGAGTCGAGAATTCGGGGATGCCCAGTCGGCCTATCTCAAAGCGAAGGCCACATTATACGTGGTCACCCGCGCGTACGAGCGGGCGCAGGCGTTATTAAAGGAAGAAATCATTTCCGTGGCCGAGGGACAAAGACGCGAGGGCGACATGGTTCGCGCGCAGGCCGAGCTGCGGGAATCGTACCAGCATCTTCGCCTCATGGGCATGAGCGATGAGCAGATCAAAGAACTTGCTCAAAGCCGATCCATCCACCCCCGCATTTACATCACAGCGCCGTTCCATGGGTTCGTCATTGCGCGTAACATCGTGGTCGGCGAGGTCGTGGAAGTGACCGAAACCATGTTTGTGGTGGCCGACCTGTCGGAAGTGTGGGTATTCGCGAACATTCCCGAAAAAGACATTTCGTTCATTCTGAATTCCGAGCGAACGGAAGGCCGCCAAATCGGCGAGGTGCACGTCCATGCCTATCCGGACGAGATCTTCCGCGGCACGGTGACCTACGTCGGCGCTGTCTTGGATGTGGCCACCAGGACGATGGACCTCCGCCTCGAATTGCCGAATCCGAACCTGAAATTGAAACCCGACATGTACGCGACCATTCGGATGTACTCCCAGCCGACGAGCGACGCGCTCGCCGTACCGGAGAACGCGATTCAACGCGATAGGGAGAGGCGATTCGTGTTCGTGCGAATCGACTCCGGGACGTTCGTAGCTCGGGACGTCAAGCTGGGCGACTCCAACGGCAAACAGGTCATGGTCCTCGATGGCCTTCGTGAGGGAGAACAGGTCGTGACGAACGGCGGATTCACGCTCAAATCTGAGTTAACGGGCGAAGAACTATAGTTCATGCTCACCAAGCTCCTTGAGTTTTCCCTGCGGCAACGGATCCTCGTGCTGATTTTTTCCGCAGGCCTGGCCGCGGGAGGGCTCTACGCATTCCAGACGATTCCGATCGACGCCTTTCCGGACGTCACCACGATCCTGGTACAGGTGGTCACCAAAGCCGAGGGATTGTCGCCGGCGGAAATCGAACGGTTCATCACCTTTCCGCTCGAATTGCAATTGCGGGGCGCTCCGGGGTTGACGGAAATCCGCTCCTTTTCCAAGGTGGGCGCCTCCATCATCACGGCCGTCTTTCGCGACGACGTCGATATCTATTTGGCCCGACAAATCGTCTTGGAGAGAACCTTGGAGGTTCAAGCTAGACTGCCCCCGGGCGCCACCTCGCAGCTAGTGCCGAACTACACCGGTCTGGGAGAGGTGTATCAATTCTACCTGGAGGGTCCGCACGACAACGAGCCGGACCACCGGATGACCGTGGAGGAGTTGACCGAGCGACGAACCTTGGTGGATTGGGTGATTCGTCCCCTGCTCAAAGGACTGCCGGACGTCGTGGATGTCAACTCGATGGGCGGCTACGTGAAACAGTATCAGGTCGTCGTGCATCCGGGCCTCCTCCGCAAATACGATCTGGCCCTGCATGACGTCTTCGATGCGGTCGCCAAGAACAACGCCAATGCCGGAGGAAGTCTCCTCGAAAAGGAGGAAGAGAAGTACATCGTCCGCGGCATCGGACTGATCCGCACGCTGAACGATATCGGCAACATCGTCTTGCGCGAAGTCGAGGGCACGCCGGTGTACGTCCGGGATGTGGCCGAGGTGCGGTTCGGCCACGCCGTGCGGCATGGCGCGACCGTGCTCAACGGTTCGCGTGAAGTCGTGTCCGGCCTGGTGCTCATGCTGCGCGGCGGCAATGCGCGGGAGGTGGTGCAGGCCGTCAAGGAGAAAATCGACGAGATCCATGACAAACATATTCTTCCGAACGGTCTGCGCATCGTGCCGTACTATGACCGCATGGAATTGGTCAATGCCGCCTTGCATACGGTCTACAAGGCGCTCATCGAAGGCATCATCTTCGTGGTGATCGTCCTGTACTTGTACCTCGGAGACATCCGCAGCGCCTTGGCCGTGACGATCGTGCTGATCGTCGCGCCGCTCTGTACTTTCATCGTGATGTGGTACTACGGGTTGTCGGCCAATTTGATGTCGCTCGGCGGGTTGGCCATCTCGTTGGGCATGATCACCGACGCCGCGATCATCCAAGTGGAGAATGTCGCGCGGCATCTGTCGGAAGCCTCGGAGGAAGATCGTCGGTCCGTGGAACGCCGACTCCCGATCGTGCTGAAGGGCGTGGCGGAGGTCCGCGGTCCCAGCCTGTTCGGGGAATTGATCATTGCCCTGACCTTTGTGCCGATCCTGGGACTCGTGGGGATGGAAGGCAAAATGTTCGGTCCGTTGGCCTTGACGATCATGATGGCATTGTTTGTGTCCCTGCTGCTGTCCTTTACCCTTTCGCCGGCCTTGTGCCTGTTGTTGTTGAAAGGCGGCCATCATGGGGATCCGTTCCTCGTGCGATGGGCGAAGAAGGGCTATCGCCCCATGTTGGACTGGGCGTTCGCACACCGCATCCTTCTGCTCGGCGTCGCCGTCGCGATGCTGGCAGGCAGTTTGGCCCTGTTTCCATTCCTGGGTGGAGAATTCATTCCAATCCTGAACGAGGTCGCCATCACTCCTCAAACCATCCGCCATCCGAGCATCTCCCTTGAGGAGTCGATACAAATCGAAATGGAAATGCAGCGGGCGGTCATGGAATTCCCCGAGGTCACCAAGGTGCTCTCGAAGATCGGCCGTTCCGAGATCGGCAACGATCCGCAGGAGCCGAACGCGAGCGATCCCGTCGTCTCGTTGAAGCCGATGGACGAATGGACCACGGCGGAGACCAAGCCGGAGTTGGATCAAGCGGTGCGCAAACGCCTCGAACGGATCCCAGGGGCCACGTTCTTGCTGAGCCAACCCATTCAACAGCGCGTCGATGAGCTGCTGTCTGGTGTTCGATCGGAGGCCACCGTCAAGGTCTTGGGAGATGATCTGAACGTGCTGCGTAAAACCGCCGAGCAAATCCGCGCCATCATGAGCGAGACGCGCGGGGTCGCCGATATCCGCGTCGAGCAACTGTTCGGCCAGGTGTACTTGGCGATCGATATCGATCGCGAGAAGATCGCCCGGCGCGGCATCAATGTGGCGCATATCCAGGACATCGTCTCGACGGCGATCGGCATGGAACCGGCCACACAAGTGTATGAAGGCCAAAAACGTTTTGATCTGACGTTGCGCTATCCGGAGCCGTTTCGGAACAGTGTCGAAACCATCCGCAATATTCTGCTGCGCGGCGCTACCGGCACCCTGATACCCTTGGGCGACCTCGCGCAGGTCGAACTGCGTGAAGGCCCCGCCCTCATCAGCCGGGAGCAATTGCAGCGGCGCATCTATATCGGATTCAATACCTACGGACGGGACATCGAGAGCATCGTCGCGGAGGCCCAGAAGAAAATCGACAAAATAAAGCTTCCCCCGAACTATCACATCGTCTGGGGAGGATCGTTCGAGAACATGCAGCGGGCCATGGCCCGCTTGAAGATCATCGTCCCGATCACGATCGGCATCATGTTCCTCTTGCTCTATGTCTCGTTCAATTCATTCCGTTATGCGACCTTGATCATGCTCAATCTGCCGTTGGCATTGATCGGGGGCATCGTCGGGCTATGGGTGACCGGAGAGTATCTCAGTGTGCCGGCCTCGGTCGGATTCATCAATCTATTCGGCATCGCGGTGCTCAACGGCATCGTGCTGGTCTCGTACATCGCCCAACTGAGAGAGAAGACAGAATCCGCCAAGGAGGCGGCCGTCCAGGGCTGCATGTTGCGCTTGCGTCCCGTGCTCATGACCGCCACGGTCGCGCTGCTCGCGCTGACACCGCTCGCGTTGGCCACCGGCGTGGGATCGGAGGTGCAACGTCCGCTTGCGGTCGTCGTCATCAGCGGCCTTTTAACATCGACATTACTCACGCTGTTGGTTCTGCCTACCCTATTCCCCTGGTTCGAACCGAAACACAGGAAGAATAAAGAAGGATAGGCCGAGCATTTGTCGTCGGCTTTTGGGGGACAATGCCTGCGACACCGCTTATCCCTGTGTTTTCCGATTCTCATTCTTTGTGGCCCAATACAACCATCCGTATCCCGCCACTCCCGCCATCAGCGAGGCTGCCAATATGCCAACTTTGGCCTCCGCGAGCAGCGACGCGTCGTCAAACGCCAAGTCGGCGATAAACAACGACACCGTGAAGCCGATCCCTCCGAGCATCGCGACGCCGATGAGACGCGGCCAGGTGATACCTTTTGAGAAGGTGGCCATGCCGGTCCGGACAGCGAGCCAGGAGAACCCGGCGATCCCCGCGAATTTTCCGATCACCAGTCCACCGACGACGCCGAGCGTCACCGGACTAGCCGCCGCCTCCTGCAGCATCGAACCCGACAAGGCGACACCCGCGTTAGCCAGCGCGAAGAGCGGCAGCACCAGGAAACTGACCCACGGTTGCAGCAGCCGCTCCAGCCGCTCGAGCGGGGATTCGGTTTCATGAACCAACTGTTCGATCTCGCCCAACAAGGCCTCGGCCCTGTTTTCGTCGCAACATTCAAGCTGTCGAGTAAATTCATTGATCAACTCTCCGGCGGAGTCGGCGAATCGGCGATAGGAAAACCAGGCGGTCGCCGGCGTCACCAATCCCAACAGAACACCCCCGATGGTCGGATGGACGCCCGCGTGCTGCAACGCGAGCCAAAACGCGGCGCCGACGAACGCATAGTACTGGATGCCTCGAACGCCGACCCACTGCATGAGCAAGACACTGGAAAGCAGCGCTACCGCCAGCCCCAACGCCCAGATGGACAATGAGTCCGTGTAGAACAGAGCGATCACGAGAATGGCGCCGATGTCGTCCACCACGGCTAGCGCGAGTAAGAATACACGAAGTTGCGGTGAAATGCGGTCGCCAAGCAATGCCAATAAGCCGAGCGCGAATGCGATGTCGGTCGCCATGGGTATACCCCACCCACTACTGGCGTCGCTTCCGAACGTCACGGCCAGATAAAGCGACGCGGGCAGCACCATCCCGCCCAGCGCGGCACATACGGGCAGAGCGGCTTTCATCCAGCCGTGCAGTTCGCCGTGCAGAATTTCTTTCTTGATCTCCAGCCCAACGGCGAAGAAAAAGATCGTCATGAGTCCGTCGTTGATCCAGTGATGGAAGGAGAGCGAAACACCGACGACTCCGAAATCGATCGATAATTCGGTTTCTCGCAAATCGAGATAGCTCGCCGACCAAGGGGAATTCGCCCAGATCAGGGCAATAAAGGATGCCGCGAAGAGGACGGCTCCGCGCACGACCTGACTGTGGATCATGGACTGAGCCGGCAACAGCATCCTACGCGCGAGCGGCGAACGTTCCGCCATCACCGACGTGCTTCCTCTTGTGCGTGCCGGAGCTGTCATGTCGCGCCTCTGTGTCGTTGCCTCGTTCGATGACCATCTGATCGTCCGTTGTTCATAGATACCCCGCTCATCCGATTGTTCGTTTGAAGGGCCATGGCACCCTACGGCTTACCCATAGCGCAGTCTAAGTATCACGTTGTGCCTGCGAGCAGGAACGTGACGGCGTTGGTGAAGATGATCGGCAAGAGCCGACCATCAATCCGTAGACGAACCAGCACAAGAGTCCCGTTGTAAACGCGCCCCAACATGCCCGACGACGGATCCTTGGTCGATTTGCTCTTGTAGCTCTGGATCTCCGTCGATAGCCATGCGGTTTCATTACCCACAGTCTTGAATAGCGCCGGGGTAACAGCCGCTCAAGGAACCGCCCGCCCTTCGTACGTCGCCCGTTCGTCCTCAAGGGTCATGACGCCGTAGACGAGGTATCCGTTGTAGGCGCGGGCCGTTTCCCGCACCCAACCCATGCTGAGCATCGTCAGCATGGCACACAGGGCGACCGCGATGAGGATCTTTTGGCTTCCGCGATCTTGGCCGATCGTGACGCCGGTCTTCCACCAGGAGGCGGGACCGACGAAGGAACGCAGGAACAGAATCCAATTCAGCAGACCGAAGAACACGAGCGCCGCGATCGCGAAATATTTGTTCGGCTGCATTTTGCCGAGAGGATTGATCTCGATGTTCGTGAGTCGGGAGAGGACGGGAACGTGTTGCAGATAATACGGCATGGCGAAGACGAGCCAGGCAACAATGAGCACGGCCAACGACACCGGAAGGATCAGGCGGGCGGCGCTGTCTGGCTTGCTGCTCGAACGGACGGTACGGAGAATGAACAAGGACCCGAGCACGGCGATCAGCCCGTAGAGCAGTGCGACCAAATCGAACAGCCATGAGCGGGCGCCGAGCATGAGCGTATGGAAAGCCTGCGGTTCGGCGTACCGAACGTGGAGCAAATATTGGTAGCCGATCACCGGCATCACGAGCAGCGCCGCGAAGCCGACGGCGAAGCACCAGCCTCCGGCCCAGCGATAGAATCGGCGGTCTTCCTCTACATGCGAGCGTAGGAACGCGAGGCTGCACAATGCCGCAAGGACAAATCCGGCCCAGGTCAAATTTCCGAACCAACGGTGAAGGTCGAGATCGATCATGGTCGGATTCAAGATATTGGCCCACGACGAGTCGGTCGGGTGGGGCGTCAACATATAGGAGGCGGTGATGTCGATAAAAAACATCGCGACAACCGCGCAGACGGCAGCGAGCCAGCCGAACGCGAGGTGGGTGTTCCTGCGCCATCCCACGGCGGCCGACCAGGCCCAGAGGTAGTACCAGGCATAGGCGAAGACGGCCTCGCCCAGGAACAATCCCGCTTCCAGCACGAACGGCCAGAACATGATCCGAAAGATCTTGTGCCAAAACCGAGGCCAGAAAATGTTGAGCGCAAAGATGAAGGATACCCCGAAAAACGAGATCGTAGCGGTGCTCACCACCAAGGCGAACGCGATCATGTGCGCCAGCCGCCGGTAGCGGGGCTGATCCGTCACGTGCGCCAGCGTGGCCACCACGGCGCCGATCACCGCGCTCCCGACGACCAGCGTGGCGAACAGGCTATGGCTCAGCGCCGCCACGGCAATGGCGATGCGGCCGTAGAGCATTGGTATGTTGAGCGGATCGAAATCCATCGTGTCTAAAAGGTTACGGGTGAGGCTCAGGTTGAGACTAATCAGGAAACTTACTCTCAGCCTTACCCTTAGCCTGGCCCTCGGCCTTCCCTGGTCGATCCAGCGCCGGTTGCCTGGCTTCATCGTGCAGTGAGATGATCGTTCGCACTGTATCCGGACGGCGCGCGGTCTCCCTGATAGTACCCATCGTCAAGTACGTCAACGCGGCGATGATCGCCAGCGCGGTTGAAAGATATCGAATGAACGGCCTTTGATATTGTTGAGCGGGCGCAACTTCCGTGAACAGGCCGCGGGCTCGGTATAGCGCCACGGCGCTCAGAATCACCAGGGCAAACGTCCAGACGCGCCGAAGATCCGGATGGCCGACCGACAGTACCATCGCAAGCGCGAGCAAGCCGGCAGCCATAACGATCCATCGCGCCGCCTTCCCCCTCGAAGGTGCGTTCTGAAGCCACAGATGACTGCCGAGGAATAACGAACCGATCAGCACAAACTGCGCATAGACCCATGGTTGATAGGGTCCCTGCGTCAGTTGTCGATAGGCGTCAGGCGTGGATGAGCTGATTGCCTGGGCATAGAGCAATCCGCTCAGCGGCTGAATCATCAACATGATGAATCCGATCAGCAGGCCTATCTTCAAGAGCCGCACATAGTAATCGGCGTCCTCCCTTCGCGCGACGACGAGCCGCCAGGCGGCATATCCCGCCATCACATATCCGGCCATGACGAGATTCCCAAAAAATCGATGCACGACCAGTGGAACCCAGGTCGGATTCGAAAGACGACTCCACGCGCCGTCGGACTCCGCCGGAGTCAGCATGTACGACCCGATTCCGTCGAGCACGGCGACCCAGATAAACATGAGCGCGGCCGCGAGGAATCCGAGTGCGCGATGGACGCCCGGGCTCCTCGCGCGCAGCGCATCCCAATAGTGGTAGTAGGGATAGAGCGCGAAGAGCTGCAAGAGAAAGGCGATCATCGCGACGAAGATGGGGTATCGGAATCGGTTGAACAGGTGCTGGTTCGTCAATGGGAACAAACCGATGAACAGATCCACCATGACGACCGCCAACACCATGCTCGCCGTATAGGTGACGACTGTAAACCTGGTCATCGAACGGGCGGCCTCGAGCAACCACGGGCGCGTTTCTCCCAGTGATTCGGCCAGCGGGGCGAGCATCATGAAACCGACCCCCAACCCGGCGAGCAGGATGTGCAGGAGCGCGAACAGGCCGACCGCGAGGCTGTTTCCGATCAGAGGAAATTCGATGGCAGGAAGTGTCGGCATGATGGATATGTGGGTCGATCGAGTCACTGCTCATCAGTCATTGGTCATTTGCCTCACTAATGACCCATTGACCAATGACCGCTTTCGGCGATCCACGCTTCACGAACCACGCGCGACGGTTAAGATTGGGACAATGATTCGACGTACCTGACTACGGAACGCCGTTCTTCGGCGGACAGCTCGCCTTTAAAGGGCGGCATCACATCCCTCCCCTCGACTGCGAGTCCATTCGTCACCGTGTCGTAGAGCGCTTCTTCGGATAATTCCTGTACCTCCGGGTCAAGCAGGTTCGCCGGTTTTTCCTTTAGAAATGGGACAACAGGACTATGGCCCATTCCATCCATTCCATGACAATGGGAACAATTGATGCGAAAGAGTCTACCTCCCTCATGGAGCGTCGCAGGGGCATCGTGGCGCCGAATGACCGACCGGCTGTCGCGCGGCACACTTCCCACCGGCGAATGGAGGCGCGGCACTTCCTGGGGCTGATAGGACGGCTGCTCTTGCATGTCGCGCGAACAAGCTTGCACTGTGCACAAGAGACAGAGCGCGGCGAGGATGGCGGTGGCGGCCTGTCCTTCTCGTTCCCCTGCGGGCAGCGCCGACGTCGTCGGCCGGCGATGCCTGATGTCCTGCGCGCCGGCCTGCTGCAAGAGAGCGTCTACCCTCTCGGCCAGAGGCGAATCCGGCGGCAAAGAGAGGATCACCTCAATGAGCCCATCATCGACGCGCGGATCACGCTCGGCGGCGGACCGGTTTCCCGAACGAAGCCGGATGAGCATCGCCACAAATGTCGTGACGATCGCCAGGAGCATCATGGTTTCAAAGGCGATAATGCCGACGACCGGGGGGGCCACGATCGGTTTTCCTCCCGTCGCGATGGGATAGAGAAGCGCCGTGCCGCCGGCAAAGAAGACACCGATGCAGATGCCCACCAGACCCGCGATGATGGTGATGACGTGCAGCGGAGCAGGCCCAGGACGCAACACGGCCGCCTCAGGGAGCGGCAACGGCGACAGGACCTCCACCGCCTCCTCCGGCACGCCCGCCTTCCGAAGGTTTTCGAGAAGTGAGTCCGGATAGCCGGCCGGCTCGAAGAGAGCCGACACCGCCATTTCATTCTCCGTGACGGCTGCCATGGAGGAGTCCTTCCTTTTCTTCCCAAATGGAAATCACCGGGACGACCTTGACGGCCAAGACATAGAGCAGGACCGCCAACGCCAACGATCCGGCGATGATGGTCATTTCCACCCAGGAGGGAAAATAACTTCCCCAATTGAACGGCAAGCGGGGATAGGACAACGGCGGAACCAGGATCAACACGCGCTCGATGTACATGCCGATGTTGATGAGAACGCCGACGATCATGACGCCCAACGGCCAGCGGCGAAAGGTCGGGCTCGTCAGCGTGGCCAGCGGGATGAGGTAGATACAGGTCGCCATGAACCAAAAGGGCACGGCAAAGGGGCCGCTCAACAACGCATCCACCACCCACATGTGATCCGGAATGTTCCCGTACCAGATGGTGAGCAATTCGGCGAAATACAGATAGGCCAGGCACAGCGTCGTCACGATCAGCAACTTGCCGATTTTGTCGAAATGCTCGAGCCCGATGTAGTCTTCAAGGCGATAGATCTTGCGAAGCACGTACAGGCCGATCACGACCAATCCCACGCCGGAATGCACCGCCCCCACGACGAAATAGGGCGCGAAGATCGTGGAGTGCCATGCGGGAACCAGCGACACGCCGAAATCCCATCCGACGATCGAATGGACGGACACCATCACCATGACGATCAACGGCGTGATGATCCGGAGGGCCGTTTCCAGGGCCTGCCATTGATTCTGCGTGCCGGTCCATCCGAGCGAGAGCACTCGGTACAGCGGTTTGCGCCAGCCGCCGATGCGCTCCCGCAGCAGCGCGAAATCGGGAATGAGCGGCAGATAGAGGTAGATGGTGCTGGCGGTTGCATAGGTGAAGACCGCGGTCGCATCCCACATGAGCGGCGACCGAAAATTCGGCCACAGCTCCCGCTGATTGGGGACGGGAATCAGGTAGTACCAGCGCCAGACGCGCCCCAGATGGAAGAAGACGAACAAGGTGGCGATCACCAATGAAATAAACGTCATCAATTCGGCGATCCGTGTGACCGGTCTGCGCCATTCCGCGTTGGTAAGGCGCAGTACGCCTGAGATGAACGTGCCTGAGTGGCTTGCGCCCACCCAGAAGATGAACGACGCGATATAGACCGCCCAAAAGATCGGCGGATGCATATTGGTTTGTCCGATGCCGGTTTGGACTTGATAGGCCCATGCGCCCGCGCCGGCCGCCACAAGACAGGCCAGCGCCGCGACCAAGAGAAAGTAGGTCCAATGGGTCCCGAGCAGGGGCGCCAATAGATCGTGATTGATCTTCGGAATTTGTTCCCAATGTCTTTTCTCTCGTTCCATCTTCGGATGTCTTATGTCAGCCGTTTCAAATAGGTGATGGCCGGATGCGTCCCGAGCGATTCGAGCAGATGAAAGGCGCGGTCTCGGCGCGCCAATTTCGAGACACGGCTGTCGGGATCGTTGCGGTCGCCGAACACCAATGCCGAGGTGGGACAGGTCTGCACGCAGGCCGGAAGGATGTCTCCGTCGCGGACCGGCCGGCCTTCTTTTTCCGCCTGCTCTTTGCCTTGCCGGATGCGCTGCACGCAAAACGTGCATTTTTCCATGATGCCGTTCTGCCGTACCGTCACGTCGGGGTTGAGCTGTTCCGCAAGCGGTTCATCCCAGTGCGGGTCGAACCAGTTGAACTGCCGCGCCGTGTAGGGACAATTGTTGCCGCAATAGCGGACCCCGATACAGCGATTGTAGACCTGCGCATTCAGCCCCTCAGGAGTGTGGTACGAAGCGTACACGGGACAGACCGGCTCGCAAGGGGCATCATCGCAATGTTGGCAGAGCACCGGCATGAATCGAGCCTGGACGTTGGGGTACTCCCCTTCCCAGTAACGCTCCACCCTGATCCAATTGATCGCACGGCCCTGTGCCGCCTCGTCTTCTCCCGAAATGCGAATGTTGTTCTCCGCATGACAAGCCACGACACAGGCTTCGCAGCCGGTGCAGCGATCGAGATCGATGACCATCTCCCATTTATGGGGTTTATTATTTTGTGAATCGCTCATATGACCTCTCTGTTGTCACTCGTCGTTCGTCTCTCGTATCTAGCAAGCGAACGACGCTTCACGAGATACGCTTCACGCTCCATGTCGCCGTTCAACCGTGATCAAGTCGCTCTGTTCCATCGCGGGTTGTTCGAGCGTCACCAGACGTCCTTTTTTTCCGGTGGACTCGATGCGAACCCTGGTGGCGCCCGCTGCCAAAGTTCCGGTCACCGTGTCCAGGGCCGGGGCCAGCAATCCCACAGGGTTCACACCGCGGTGCTTCGCGTACCGACCATAGCTCGAATGCCCCTGTCCGAGTGGCATGGCCACGACATCCGGGCGGATGCCCGGAAAGAGAACGACCGGCGCGGTGAGCGATCCGACTGGCGAAATTACCCGCACGAGATCGCCTTGGCCGATGCCCAGCTCCTTCGCTGTCGCGGGATTGACTTCCACCCAAGAGCCCCACACCACGGTCGTCAACGTGTCGGGTAATTCTTGTAGCCATGGCCGATTGGCTCCTTCGCCATGGCCGACAGCCATCGAGGGATAGGGATGGAGAACGAATGGAAATTCGCGCTCTTCGCCGGAAAACCGCGCCGTCTCGAACCCTCGCGAGGGAACGAAGCTCGGTGGTCGCGCGCTTCTGTTCGATTCCGGCCACCATCCTCCTAGCTGAAGATGATCGATCCAAGCCCTCTCGAACCAATCGGGCGCCTCTTCGTGAGGCTTCCCTGCAAGAAACGTTTTCCACCGTTCGCGCAGCAAATCGTGGAACGTCCCTGCGTGAGCGTGACCAAGATTCAGCCGGCGACCCACATCCAGAATCGTGTCGCCGATCTGTCTGGTGTCATACAACGGCATGACAGCCGGCTGCGACAATCCAATCGCCTGTGTGTCGGTCTCGACGACATGGTCGCCCCAGGACTCCAGCGCGTCCCGATCCGGCAGGAGGAGATCGGCCCACTCGGTGGACTCATCGAGGAATGAACTGAAGCTCACGATGAACGAGGCACGCTCGAACAATGGCTTGATCGGGATCGACGGCGGCATCGTGAAGACCGGATTGCACCCGTACAGCATGAGTACGGGCTGCGAGCCGGCTTTCTCCTGCTCGCTGACCAACTCGAATACCGTACGTTCGGTCAACCAGGGAATCGAACGACCGGGATGATCGCGCCGAAAGCCACGTGCCACGGACTCCCGGCCCAAACTCTCGATCAGCGCATTCAAGCCGTTGATCGCGATCAGCGAGACCGTGCCGTTCGTCTGAGCGCAGCTCGTGCCGCCTCCGATGGCGAGCGGGGCCCGCGCGGACGCGAAGTCACGAGCCAGACGATCGATCACGTCTCGCGAGAGGCCCGTGGCGCTCTCCACCTCGCTCAGCCGAACAGAGCCATAAAACTTGTGAAATCGGTCGAGCGCCTTCCCTGCCGACATGGGTCGATGCGTATCGAGAATGATCCGCCCGATGCCCAGGGCGAGCACCCCTTCCGTGCCAGGTCGAATGGGAAGCCATTGGTCCGCATTCGCGGCTGTCAGCGACATCCGTGGCTCGATATGGATGTACCGGCCACGTACCGTCGAGCGCCCCTGCCGCATCCGGCCGAAGGCGATCCCCATGGCGACCGGTGACAGCCAGTGTTCGAGAAAAGGAGCACCGAAAGAAAGCAGATAATCCGCCTCGGCCAGGTCGTAAAACGGCACGACGTCGGAACCCATGCTCTCTCGCCATGCGGCATGCAAAGGCAATTCGGCATCCGGAGCATAGAAGTAGAGCGTGCCTCCCACGGAATCCATAAAGTCGGACAACAATCGGGCAAGGGTTCCGGATAGAGGCCGCGTCACCATCAGCGGCGGAACTGGCGAATCTTGCAATGCCTGCGCACAACGACGCAGGCCTTCTTCCCACTCTATCGGAACGAACGTTCCCTCACCTCGACGGCCCTCTCGTTGAAACGGTCGCCTGAGCCGATCGGGGTTGTAGAGACCTTGCAACGAGGCTTGTCCCCTTGCGCACAGCTTCCCGCGATTCAACGGATGGTCGGGATTGCCTTCGATTTTCTTGGCTCGGCCTTCACGAACCCGAATGATCGTCCCGCATCCGGCGGAACACTCACGGCAAGTCGAGGCATACCAATCGGCGACTCCCGGCACGATCTCGTCGTCGGGCAGAACGTACGGGACTAAGCGATGCATCTCGCGCTCGCAGCCGGGAAGCAGCGATCCTGCCGCGGCCAGACCAGCCGCCTTGAGGAAGGTACGTCGTCTTAGATCCATCTCGTCTCTCGTCGTTCATGAAACGTATTGCTTAAGTCTGACATCAACGATCATTGCCATTGGTCCTAGGATTCCACCAAAGCGGAATGACCGTCCCTTCACGCTTCACGGTTCTTACTTGTGGCATGCCAAACAGTCCAAGGGTGCGCCACGCTGTTGATGACAAGTCAGACACCAACCCATTTCGTAACTCGCGGCGCGCGGAGTCCGTGACATGCGTTCCACGTGACCATGGCAATCGGCGCACTGCAACCCGGTCCTCAGATGCATTTCATGCGTGAAATAAACAAAGTCCGGCAGCCGCTGCAGTCTCGTCCATGGTATCGGCTCTTGGCTGTCCCAGTACCTCGATAGTGTTTTGGCCTGCTCGTTTTCGTCGATCAGATTATGATGGCAGCTCATGCACAGTTGCACGGACGGCACCCCGGCCGTCGCGGAGACGGCGGCAAAACGATGGCAGTACAAACAATCCACTTGCAGTTGCCCGGCATGCCGCGCATGGCTGAACGCGACAGGCTGCATGTCCTGGCCGCTCGAGTCGGAGCTGCCGGCGGAATACAGGAAGCCCCCGCCGGCGGCTACCACACCGGTCAACAGCAGCACGAGCAGGGCTGGCATGATCGAGCAGTGACTCGTCACACCTGCGGAATTGCAAAGAACAGACCTACCACGGATGCCGTGGTGGCAAAGCCGAATGCGTCAAACAGGCGGACAACCTGTCCGCTTCTCAGACAAGCTATCCAATCAGATGAATCCGCAGAGGAGGGCGATTTTAAAGGAAACGGCAGCTCCCGGTTCTGCAATGCGGCCGAATTTTCAGTTCTCACCGGCTCCTGTGTCGAGCATGACCGGACCTCTCAGGCCGCCAGCTTGAAGAAGGTACTCGTAGATCCATCCCGCTTGTGCTCCTGGTACAGAAATACGAGCTTCCGCTTGTCGAACGTGTCGAACCATTCCTTCCATTCGACCTTCTTCAAGCGCTTTCCGCCGTAACCGGGAAAGTCGATGCGCAGCACGCCGGCACCGTCTCGCCCTTCAGTATCGCCGACGACCGATGGCCTGGCCTTTCGCGACTCGGCCCATTGCCGAATCACCTCGTGATTGCGCGTCGCCAACGACTGCCCCTTGCGGTCTTCATGGTCGTCCGGCGAATCGATCCATTTTGAATATTTTACATGCTTCGGCTTTGAACCTCTCGAACGGCCGGTACTTCTTTGACCGGTACTTCTGCCGCTGCGGGAACGGTTTGTTCGAGCCGCGCGTCGCGTGGTCCTTTGAGTCGGCATACGTCCCTCCTCTTGAGCCCACATCTCTACGGGTGAGCTGGAAGTCCCATCGATTCGATCCCCTTCGATTCCATCACACGGCCCTAGGCCGCCTTCTTGCCCGTTCCAGGCTCTGCCATGCGCCGATTGATCTCCGCCAGCATGTCCGACGGAATGACGGCCGCCATGGCCGATTGAAGTTTATTTTTCCATCCGGTGACGATATCCCCTTCACCGCGCATCATGGCGTCGTAACCTTGTTTCGCCACCTCGGCCGGATCATCTTTCTTTCCTTGTCCGATCTTCGTGTCCTGCATGTCGGCCCGCTCGAAAAATTCCGTGTCGGTCGCACCGGGCATCAAGCACGTCACGGTCGCTCCCGTATCTTTGAGTTCATGCCGCAACGCAAATGAGAATGAATCGAGAAAGGCCTTCGTCCCGTGGTAGACCGCCTGGTACGTGCCGGGTATGAACCCGGCGATGGAGCCGACGATCAGGATGCGCCCTTTCCGCCTGACCCTCATCTCTCGCCCGACCTTCTGAATCAAGTAGATGGTGCCGGTGATGTTCGTATCGAGGACGTGCCTCGCTTCAGTGAAGTCCTGATCGAGAAATGCTCCCCCTAGTCCATGCCCCGCGTTGGCCATGAGCACGTCGATCGGACGGCCATTCGCCGCGTTGTAGAATCGATCGACGCCTTCGACGGTGGAAAGATCCGCTTCGACGGCTTCCACCATTCCGCCGATTTCTCGGAGCTTGTCGGCAGCCTCGTGAACGGCCGCCTCATCTGCGGCAATGAGCAGATCGAATCCGTCTTCCGCGCAGCGCTTAGCGAGTTCGTATCCGATACCGGTGGATGCACCGGTCACCAGCGCGAAACCCTGGTTTGGTTGTGCAGTCATACATCTTTTCCTTGTCCGCGACACCGCCGGATCCAAGGGTCGTGAACAACAACTTATAGATTATCCAGTCGGCTTCTTGGACCCTACCCTTTGACCTCTTTCGTGCCCGGATATCAAGCATTCCTCGGCAGGCCAGCCGAACTGTTCCCACATCGCCAGCTTGTTCCACTCTTTGATGAACTCGACCAGTTTTCCGTTTTCCACCCGAAACAAGGCACAAGCGGTCCATCGCGACTTTTTCCCGGTGGGAGGGATGCCCTGATGTGGTTCACCGCCGTGCGTCCCCTGAGCCGTATATCGCATGCATACTCGATCGTCCTTCGCGAACAGGACGTCGAAACTGACGAGGTGTAAGTCGTTCACCTGCTTCATGAGACGGCCATGGTCGTCGGCATACTCTTCCAGGGTATGGAGGTCCGGGAACGTCGTTGGAGCGATAAAGCGGTTGTTGGCAGCGCACAAGTGCGCCACCGCTTGAGCACTCGCCCGGTTCGGGTCATAGGCGATTCCCATGTACTCTTTCACCAGATCGATATTCTTCCGTTCCTCGGCGCTATAGATCTCTGTCCCCATCGATCGTGGATGCATCATGTTCTTCCTGCACGATCATGCATGATGACTCCTCACGGCCGGCCGGCTCCCGACCACAAGGTAGGGAGCCAGCGCACGGCCTTAACGATTCGTGGAAGCTTGGGCCAGGATGGATCGCCCGGCCATGGCAGCCTGTAATGCTTCCAACATGGCCTTCGGTGAAGCATCTCCCGCTCGCATCAAACTGAGATATCGGTCCTGTGCCAACGAAAAGAATTCCGGTTGACGCTCCGCTGACACTCCCAGCAGCGTCGCCAACGAGACCAGATGTTCCCCATACCCTTGCGCCATCTCCTGTGCGAGATGATCAAAATTGATGCTTGCAAACACGGTCGCCCGGTCTTCTTTGACGATCATCCCGTTGTTCGTGCAGCCGGATGTTCCGCTGCTGATCGCGAACGGTTGGGAAGGCACGTTCGATGTGGATCCAAGGTGCTGCATGATAATGGACTTGGGTTCTCTGTCGAACAACATCTTCCCAAGCCCACAGCCGGGACCGTCTCCCCACGCAGCGAGGCCGATTCCTGCCTGGGAGCAAAGAGCCACACACGCAAAGCCGACGACGGCGGTCTTGAACTTCATGAATCCCTCCTGGTTTATGGTGTCCACCACACAAGCTTCTCCATCGAGAAGTCCATACGCGCGTTCTCAAGCTAGTCCGCGGAGGGACGTTTTTGACCTAGCGCACCCCCTAGTTAGATGACTGAATGCATTCGCTTTTTACATGTGTATTACATGCCTTCATGTATTACGCGTGACGCAAGTGCAAGGAGCACCCTGAATAGTCTGAACGGGCGGGAGGTGTGGGAGCTTTCTAAACGAACGTCGCATGCCATACGCCATCGGCTTACGGCGTCATCACGATTTTGATGCAGCCATCTTCCTTTTGGTTGAACATGGCGAATCCTTCCGATGCCTCCGACAGCTTCATCCGATGCGTCACGACGAAGCTCGGATCGATGTCCCCGTTTACAATCCGATCGAGCAACGGCCTGAAATACCGTTGAGCATGGGTTTGACCGGTTTTGATGGTGAGCGCCTTGTTCATGACGGCCCCCATCGGCATTTTGTCGATCAACCCGCCATACACGCCCGGTACGGACACCGTTCCTCCGTTGCGACAGGCCATGATGGCTTGCCGTAATGCAATGGGGCGATCCGACTCGGACATCAAGGTCTGTTTGATCCGATCGTAGTAATACAACGGCCCGGGCATGTGGGCCTCCAAGCCGACGGCATCCATACAGGAGTCGGGCCCGCGCCCGCCGGTCAGCTGCATGAGCGTGTCGTAGACGTCCGTTTTTTCGTAGTCGACGGTTTCCGCTCCTCCGTCGCGCGCCATTCGAAGCCGCTCCGGAAAGCGATCGATGGCGATCACACGCTCGGCACCGAGCATGAAGGCGCTGCGGATCGCGAACTGACCGACCGGTCCGCACCCCCAGACGGCAACCGTATCTCCCGGTTGAATGTTGCACTGTTCGGCGGCCATATAGCCCGTCGGGAAAATGTCAGAAAGAAACAGCACCTGCTCGTCGGTGAAGCCGTTTTCTATTTTCACCGTCCCGACGTCTGCGAACGGCACTCGAACATATTCGGCCTGGCCTCCGGCGAAGCCGCCGGTCAAATGCGAGTAGCCGTAGATCCCGGCCGGAGAATGGCCGAAGAATTTTTCCGCCATCCACGCATTGGGGTTCGTATTTTCACAGAGCGAGTAGAGTTCCTTTTTGCAAAAGAAGCACTGCCCACAAGAGATCGGAAACGCCACGACGACACGATCGCCGACACGCCGATGCTTGACGTCTGGACCGACCTCGACGACCTCGCCCATGAACTCATGGCCCATGATGTCGCCCTGTTCCATGGTCGGCACGAAGCCGTTGTAGAGATGCAACTCCGACCCACAGATCGCGGTCGAGGTGACTTCAATGATCGCATCGTGCTTGTTGAGAATTTTCGGCTCAGGCACCTCGACCACACGCATGTCCTGTTTGCCGTACCAACAGTTGGCTTTCATGGTGACTCCGTATCGAGTTTTGGATTTCGAGTACCGTGTTTCGAGTTCGGGGAGAGACGTGAAGGTCGCCACTCGTAACCGCAGGGTTTCAGCGCCTCACGGCTTGATCGTATTTCCACGAGGTGCTCTCCGGCCGTCCCGCCGGCTGCCTTTCGGTCGTGATGACTTCTCCCGTTTCCATCACTTGCTTGAAACGGCGCAGATCCATCTTCACGGTTTGATTCGGATCCTTGCCGAACCAGGCCGCGACCGCCGCGCCGACCGTTCCAAGAGGTGGTCGATACTGCATGTTCACCTTCACGATCGTGCCCCGACCTCCGACAGCCTGATCAAACCGGACGGAACCGGCATAGTCGATTGCCGACCCTGCATCGGAACGCCATGCAATGAACTCGCTCGGCCGATCTTCGATAATCTCGGCATCCCACTCGATCGTTGAACCTGCCGGCCCTTTGGCGACCCAGTGGGATCGGCTGGCATCCATCACCTGGATACGCTCCAAGTGCTTCATGAATTGCGGTAGATGGCTCAGCTCACGCCAATGGCGGTACAGCTCTTCTCGCGGGCGATCGATGATGAGCGCCGCGGTGACCGGAATCACCCCATTTCTCGTTTCAACGCCGCGACTCAATTGCTGCGCGGTGATGACATCCATCACCATGGCGCCGGCGACAGAGGCCGTCGCCGCGGCGAGCCTGGCTCGATTGGATCGACTCGAGGTGAAGGCCGCACCCAACAGGGCTAAGTCCAGAACATCGCCCACGACTCTGGACCAGACGGCACCGGCCGAAGACCGGTCCGTCAGGATTCCTGCGCTGCTGGCAAATTCGCGCAACCCCATCAGTCGGATCAGGGTCCGATGTTCGGAGCTGACCCCGACCATCGCCGCCACTCGTCCCGGCGCAAGAAGTTCCGCAAGGCCCAGTCCAATGCCGAACAAGCCCATGCCGCCTGCCAGTCGTTGCTCCTGAGTCGGACCGCCGTTCGTCACGGCGCCGTTGCGGTCCGGATGGCTGCGAGGGCTCGTCTTGCGTCGCGGAGGTGTCGTCGATTTCGAATCCTCTCCGACTTGTTGTTCGTCCGATGGCGTCGCTTGTGCTTGTTCCCTAGTGACCATGACTTCTTCCCTCTTGTTCCACGGTAAGTATGGCCGCAGGCTCACCGGAGCCCGGTTCGGACCATCGTCGATGCATTTCGGCCAGCACGGTGGACGGCGTCAGAAGGACCGCCGCCGACCGAAGCTTGTTTTTCCATTCGCTGACCACATCGGCGTCTCCGCGCATCATGGCCCGAAATCCGATCCTTGCCACCTCGATCGGGTCATCCTTTTCTTCTTGAGCCACTCTGGTGTCCATCATGCCGGCGCGTCTGAAGAACTCCGTGTCGGTCGGTCCCGGCATCAGACAGGTGACTGTCACTCCGCTGCACTTCAATTCATTGCGAAGGGCGATGGAAAAGGAATCGAGGAAGGCCTTGGTGCTGCAGTACACCGCCTGAAACGAACCCGGCACAAAGCCGGCGATGGACCCCACGATCAATATGCGGCCGCGCTTTCGGGCGCGCATCTGCGCGCCGACTTGGTGGAGCAGCAGGATCGTTCCGTAGATATTGGTGTCGAGAACATGGCGGATCGAGTCAAGGCGTTGATCGAGAAACGCTCCTCCGAGACCTCGACCGGCATTGGCCAACAGCGCATCGATCGGTCGCCCCTTCGCGGCCTCGCAGACTTGCGCCACACCGTCGTGGGTGGCCAAATCGGCCTGGACCGCCGTGACTGATGCGCCCAGGGCCCGGAAGTCTTCTGCGGCGTGTTCGATGGCCGGTTCATCGGCGGCGATAAAGAGGTCGAACCCGGCTTCAGCGCAGCACTGAGCGAGTCCGTAGCCGATACCCGTCGAAGCACCGGTGACGAGCGCAAGGGATCGTGGTGCCTCATCCATTGTCGATCCTTCCGAGCTTTACGTGCCGGCCGGATTCGTTGCGACATCCGGAGTGGCGGCGCTCGTCTTCGCGAGCACGAACATCTGCTGCTGTGCTCCGGCCTTGAAGTCCGTCGGAGGCTGGCCGTTCGGCAGCGCGTAGATCAGCTTGACCCGATCTTGGTCCGACTCGACCAACCCTTTGGCGACCACGCCGACATCGGGCGCCTTGGTACTGACCATCGTGATCCGCCACGGAGATTGTTTCGTTTCCAGCGTATAGGTCGCGGCAAACATTTCCTTCCGTTCCTTATCGTAGGCGATGATGGTCTTGTCGTTGATATAGATTGCGGCGTCATCCAACTCTTTCTGATCGATCGGAGCGCCGTCCCGCTCTCCGCTGACGATGCGATATTCCCCGGTCAAGTCGGCTTTAGGTGAGTCCGACGAACGACCGGTGCAGGCAGGTAACACGGCAAGGACAATGGCAACGACCCGGCAGAGTTTGTTGATGGAGTTCATCATGGATCCTCCTGTATGTGTACCGATCGTCATCTGAACCGGCTGTTCGTCACATGGCTTATGGTCGATTCTTCCCGCTTTGGCCGCCGGGCGATTCAGACTGACCCTCCGCCATGAGCTTGTCGCCGTCCACGCGCACGATGGACAGGTCTCGGATGCCCTTGACCTCCAGTTTCACGGGCGTCCCCGCTTCTCCTCGTATCATCGAGACGACCTGCTCGTAACTCTTTCCCCTCACAGGGATCCCGTTCACCGCCACGATCTCATCCCCATGCCTCAATCCAGCTTGCTGGGCGGGGCCATCTTGGCGAACCTTCATGACGTAGAGAGCCGCCGGCTCACCGATGCGGTCGGCGGCCACTTGTATGATCACCCCGATCACTCCATTCGGCAGTTTGAGATCATCTCCATGTCCATATGCCGGAGGGATCTGCCCGGTTGATTGATCCGCCAGAACCGTACCCGACATCAACAGGATCATCCCCAAACCGGTCGCGACACAAACCATCTTCATACTCATGGGAGTGTTCTTGTTCTTCATGTTCTTCACCGATCCTTTTTCTTTTTCGTTGTTCACCTGTGATGGTATTAATCCTGTCCGGGTCGCGTCGGACGGGAGACGTTTCTCTTACTTCCTGGTCCATGGCGACATGGTGTCGGGCTTCGGCGACATGGTGTCGGGCTTCCACTACATCTTTTTCAACGTCCCCGGTTTATGAGCCGCCTTCTTTCCGCTTTTCCCGCTGCGCACAAGATATTCCGGCTGTTCACGCGAGGCAGCCGCCTTGTGGCCGTTCACCTTGGTCGGCGAAGTCAGTTTTTTCACGACTCGCCCCGCCGTCTCCCCTTGTGGTGTATTCCATCGCACCTTGTCGCCGGACTTCAGCTGTTTCATGCTATGCGATCTTCGAGATCAGCACCCATTGTTTGCGCCTCGCCGCCTCCGCGTCCCTCCGTGACGGCTGTCATCATCATCGGCACTGGACGACAACGGCTCACGACCCCCGAGTCGTGCGATCGTATCCCGCCACTTTGACGATCTTGTTGTACACGCCGAACAATAAGAACGGAGCCACCCATTGGCCGACAAAAAGGCCGTCTTGCCTTCTTCCACTGGCGTGCAAAACCATGGAAATGCCGATCGACGCGAACGCCGCCCACAGCCAGGCGTCTGAGGGGAGCTTGGCCGTCTGTTCTTCGATGGTCCGCGCGACTCTCCCTTCGCCGTGCTCTTGAGCTTCCTGAGCATCCGTATCTTGTTTCCAACTCGTCATTGATTCGGCCATTGGTATACTCCTTTCAACATATTGTGGCTTAGGCACCGACAGGTTATCGCTGGACGTTGACGGTTTATCCACGCGACGTGGCGAACGCTTGAGCGATGGGCCTTTGTGACCGGACTTGAGCTTTTTCATCGGATCATCGCCGCTCTGATCGAGGTTCTTTCTTCACGATGACCGCCCGACCCTGTTGCGTCAGAGAGCCACTGATGAGATCCCCAGGACGAAGGTCTGTGTCGCCTCTCGTATAGTCGTCAACGACGAAGATCGTATCGTCGCCCGACTTCTGCCTTACCGTGTGCGTATTGTTCTCGGATTTGACGATCTCTCCGCGTATGCTTTTCATGCCGGCGGCCTGGCCGGGGTTCACACTGGGGTCGGCAAGTCCTGTATCTTGGCGACCGGAGTCGGGTGTTCGACCGGGTGTTGGACGACTGGTTCCGCCTTGTGGCTCTCCTTCAATCCGGTAATTTTCTCCCTGCCCTTGTTGTTTCAGCCGGTTTCTCCGAATCTCCTCCCGCCGGTCTTGTTCCGTTGCCTCAGGTCCCTGAAGCCGAGGATCCCCTTGCGGCAGAATGGCCTCTTGGGCACAGACAAAGACAGGCAAGAGTGCGCCACAGGCAAAGACGGAGATCATATGTCCGATAACTCGTCTCATCGCCTTTTGATTGATTGAATTGATAGGCTAACTGGAACAATTTTCCACGGCATGGACGGCCTGACAGGAGGACATGCTTCGCTCGCATTCCCTCCAGCCCATTGTGTAATGCTAGGTTGTCAAGCAACTTGCGGGCCGACGGTTTTAAGTTCGGAAAGAGAGATTTTTTGGCAATAGAGAGAACAGGTTCTCTCGTGGACTCTCTATCGGAATGGTGGAACGAGGGCGACAACCTGTCTTGGGACGGACAGAATGGACTGAAGATTTCTAGTCTCAGCTTTGTGTACTGCACGAGGCAGCGTCTTTTTATTCCTTTGAACCGATATTCTCGAACACCGATGTCTCACCGCCACATCGGGACATCTGTCGGGCAATGCCGACAACGTCGGTCAAATCGGCGGACCGAACGTGAGTATCAGGTCTAGGGTTTGCTAACCATGCCATCATGAACTCCCGCTCATAACCGGCCGAGGATGATCGGCAGCGAATCACCCTCAGCAACGAAGGATTGCGATGACGAATCTCCGGAGACAAGTCGATCGCCTGCTGGACCGTGTGCAGAGACACGACTGGATCGTCCCCTTCGCGATGGTCCTGTCGGCCGTCATCCTCGCCTTTTCAATGGATGCATTGGATCGGTTGGTGGATAGCCGCTTGAGACCGATGTGGTGGCTGTTCAGCGGAGGTCAAACCACCGCCCGGCAGCTGCTCTCCGCCACCGCGGCCGCCATGGTGGCCATTGTGACCATGTCCTTCTCGATCACCGTGACGGCGGTCACGTTCATCGCTCAGCATTACGGGACCCTCGCCATCCGCACCTTCATGCGCAATCTCACCACTCAATTCGTCATGGGTTCCTTCCTCGCCACGCTCGTGTACTCGCTTCTTGTCCTCCGGTTGGTCCACAGCGCGGGCAACGACGAGGCGGTTCCCCGGATCGCGGTCACGCTCGGCATCCTCCTCGCCTTGGTTTCCTTCGGCATGCTGGTCTACTTTCTCTATCACATGTCGGAAAACATGGATGCCCCGAATCTCGTCGCCGCCATCGGATGGAATCTTGAACGAGTGATCCATCGGACCACCGAGCCACTGGACGGAGAGGCGGACAAGGAGGATTCACCGGCGCCGCAGATGATCGGCTCCTCCATCGTGACGGCGGACTCGACGGGATATGTACGGATGATCGACCACGAACGGTTGCTGGCGCTCGCCCGGCGCCACGGCGCCGTCATCCGTCTGGAATTCGGCGTCGGTCACTTCGTCCGACAGGGAGACAACCTGGCCACGATCGGCGGACCTTCGAGCATTGGCGTTCCGGCGCATGCCGTGCGAAAAGCCGTGCCCATGGAATCCAAACGCACGTTGGAAGAGGATATTGAATTGGGTCTCAATCAACTGGTGCAAGTCGCGATTCGAGGTCTTTCTCCCGGACGCAACGACACCTTCGCCACCATGCTGTGCCTCGATCGCCTCGGAGCCGCCCTGAGCCTGCTGGCCGAACGACGATTTCCGCCCGCCGTCCAGCGCGACGGTGAAGGGCGGCCGCGGCTGGTGACTCGGCCAGTCACGTTCGCCGACCTGGTCGACCGGTCGTTCGAACAGATCCATTCCTTCGGGGGTGAAACGACGGTTATCGCCGCGCGTATGTTGCAGACCATGCGCACCGTGGCGGTCCATACCCGCCGTCCGGCGGACCGAGCGTCCCTGCGCCGCCATGTTGTGGCGGTCCATGAAGAGAGCCGCAAGCGCTTGAGTGATCGCATCGGCATCGAAGTAGTCGAGCGGGAATTCCAGGAGGCCATGGCTGTGTTGGAGGACGGAGGCCGCTCCGCCGCCTCGCGTTATTCACCAACGCCTGTCGCACGTGAGCGATCGGATACCTCGTCCGCGTGACCCCGTGACCTATGAGTCCACGATTCAATCTTCCAGGCGCTCTGCTGGCTTGCATGATCGCCTCGGCCTCCTGCGCATCGGTCGGCGGAGTCCCCACGGATGAACGCGACCAGCGCTATGCCGCGCGATGCAAGGCCGCCCCACGTGCAGCTCCGCCGTACGCTACCCCTCAGCCCATCTGGCCTACAGTGACTCAGGACACTCAAGTGGAAGGGTTCTCGCGCGAATCCCTTGCATTCGCCGGATTGCTCGACATCGGCCCGCTCGTGGGACGGATACCTCTCACGGAAGCTGAGGTCGAACAGAAGCGCGTCGGGGCGGTACTACGCCTGATGATTCTCCGGCAGGAAATCATGCAGGCAATCTTGCTGGCCTCGCTGGAAACTTCCAGCGTCGCCGTCGAAGTGCGGTGCGAACAGGCGCGCGCCGACCGCTTGGCGGACGAGATGGAGGAGGCCCAGAGTCGGCGCTTTGCCCGGCTCACCCTCACGTCGATCCTCCTCACAACCCTCACTTCTGTTGTGACCGGCGGGCTCACCTTGGTGGGCGAGTCCGTTGCCGACGGCGTGGTGGCGGTGACCGGAGGCGCCCTGGGAGGAATGTTCGGCGGTCTCGCGCTCTGGGATATCAGAGACCATAAGTTTCATCATCGTCGCAACCACCTCAAAGACATCTGGGAAGGGCCGGACCGCTCTGAATTGTTTCCCGACGTAGTCTGGCGGTTTCTAAACCGTCGAGTCGGCGGCGCCGACGAGAAAAGCCTGCGTGAACAATTGATCGATGATTGGAAGGGCAAGGGTCGCCTCGGCGACCAAGGCTCCGAGAACGAACACAAGCACATCGCCCTGCTGTTCGGCGAGGGCGGGACATACGGCATCAAGGATTTACGAGCTCGCACTGAAATGCTCGATGACCTGGGAACAACGATAGATCTCTTTTACGAGGAACTGGAGCACTTCGCGCGCGAGACAATGAAGCGCCGCCCCATTGCGGTGCTTGAGTAACAATCCGACAAGAGAGCAGGATGGTCGTTCAGTCCGCCACATCCGGTCCCAGCACAGAGTCCAGAGCCTACAATAAGAACCGCGGCGAAGGTATAGAGCTTGCATTTTTGATTGCCACATCACGAATGAGAGTCTTTCCATTAACCACAAGGAGGTCACTATGAAATATGCGTTTTGGTTGTCGACTGGTTTGGTGGGATCGTTGCTCGTCACCGCGCCGGTCTTGGCCGAGAAAGAGTTGCAGGTCGTGGACAACCAGTGTTGGGCAGAAATCTTTGAGGACAGTGACTTCGATAAGAATGATCCCCACCTCAAGATCCAAGGCCCTGCGCAAATTCCCACGCTGAAAGATTACAAGGGCCGGAATTGGAACGATGAGATTCAAAGCATCATCGTCGGTCCGAATGCAACTGTGAAGGCGTATTCAAAAAAGGATTACGCTGGGACCGAGCTGGTCCTGACTCCCAATAAGCGAGTCGCGGAACTCAGTGAGTACAACCTAAGCGACGACATCGAATCGATGACCGTCACCTGCGGCGGATAACTGGTTGATTAGTGTTCTTCGGTCTGTCGAAGGCGGGATCGCCGATCGGCGGCGCGTCGGACGGACGCGGCGGCGGCTCTTCCACCGGCGGCTTTTGCGGCGGGGGATCTTTTTTGATCGGCCTAGGTCGCGGCGGTTCTTTGATCGGGGCCCGCCGCGGCCTGCGTCTTCGTGGCGACATACTATTCTGTCTATCGGTCTATCTCGTCTGTCTGGTCTGTCTGGTCTGTCCCGTCACCCCACTCTCCACTAGCCTTTATCCACCTGAATGTCCAGCTCTCCGTCCAGCTTGACCACATCGACGTGAATCCCCTGCTTGCCCCGCTGAAAATGGAGATCGACGGTCGCGGGCCCCACCTCCAGATTGCGGAGATCCAAACGATCGAGAGAATCAGGCAAGAGAGGCCTGACGATGCGCAGCCGCTCGGCGAACGCATCCGGCGTCACGCCGAGCAGCGTCGTCAAAAGAAACGGGATCGCCCCGGAGGCCCAAGCCTGCGGATGGCAGGCCACGGGATAATTGATCGGTATCTCGTACTCCGCCCGTCCGAAGCCGCAGAAGACTTCCGGCAACTGGTGCGCGCGGAAATGAAACGCGGCATCGAACAACCCATGAAAGATGCGCAGCGCGGCGTCATCCGAACCGTAACGGCGACAACCGGCCGCGATGATCGAATTATCGTGCGGCCATACCGTGCCGAGATGATAGCCGATGGGATTGTAGCCGCGCTCTCGTGAGGATAAGGTCCGCACGCCCCATCCGCTGTACATGTCCTCGGCCATCAGTCGCCGGATCGTCCGTTCGGCCTTGTCCTGATCGGCAATACCGGTCCAGAGAGCGTGGCCGGGATTCGATGAGATGACGGCGGCCGGCTTTCCGTCGGCCTGCAGCGCGAGTGCGTAACAACCCTGTGCCTCCATCCAAAAGTCCCGGTTGAACCGCTCGCGTAGGCGTTGAGCGTCGCGTCTGAGACTCGCGCCCCGTTCGGGATCCCCGGCCCGCTCGAAGAGCCGGGCCATCCCGAGTTTGGCGGCATAGGCATAGCCCTGCACTTCCACGAGCGCGATAGGCGGCTGCGCCAAGCGACCGTCGGCATTCACGATGGCATCGCCCGAATCTTTCCATCCTTTGTTGATGACCTTGTCCTTCGCGCGGCTGTCATAGGTGAGATAGCCTTCGCCATGGCGATCACCGTAGCGGTCCATCCAGGACAAGGCCCGCTCCACGGAATCTCGCAGTTCTTGGAACAGATTCAACGAGCCGGTCCAGGCCGCGTGTTCCGCCAGCAGCATGAGGAACAGCGGCGTGGCGTCCACGGTGCCGTAAAACGGGGTGTGCGGAATGGCATCGATGTTGGCCATTTCGCCGACCCGCAACTCGTGCGGAATCTTCCCCGGCTCCTCGTCTCGCCAGGCGTCTTCCCGCGTGCCTTGATATTGAGCCAACAGACGCAGCGTCTGCTCGGCGATCCGCGGGTGATAGGCCAGCATTTGCCATGCGGTGATCAGGCTGTCCCGGCCGAAGAGCGTGACGAACCAGGGCACCCCCGCCGCGAAATAGGTTTCATCGCCCAGATGCGAGCGCAAGACCCGCAGGCCACGGAAAGATCGATCCATGAGTTCGTCCAGGGACGACCCGTTACCGGACACCTTGGCGACATGCCGTATCCAGGCTTGAGCATCCCGTTCAAGATCGGTCTCCACCGCGGTCAGCTCGGAGAGATGTGGTTTTCCTGTACGTGCCGGCCGGTCGTTCGATTCTGCGATGACCAACGCGAGATCGAGTTGCCGCCGTCCCCGCGGATCCAGTCGCACGAGAAAATCCGCCCTCGTGCCGCTGCGCTGACGGGGGGACGGATCGTAGTGAACCGCCAGCGTGCGGACGATGCCGTCTTTGCCGTCGTAGGACAACCGTAGGGTGTCGCCGTCCCAGGACGGCGGACGCAATCGACCGAACTGTTTGTGGAGCAAGCCTCGCACGGCGAATAAATCTTCGAAGGCGGATCGAATCGCCAGTGTGACGGGCAGCTCGATGGGGCGAAGCGTAAAGTTCTGGAACAGCACGCGGTCGCGCAAGGCCGGAATCTCATTATCGACCAGCCGCCGCCACGTGATGCCGATTTGCTCTTTCTCGATCACGGTCCCGTCAAGCAGCTCGATGGTGGGATTCGTCAAGGTAAACACACCCACGGCCCCCTGGACCGACGAGGCGGACAGGTGAGCCGGCTTCATTCCCGCCAACTCCATCTCATAGCCGTTCACATAGCGGCAGTCATGATAGTACAGCCCCAAGCCGTGGGAATCCGTGAACGGCACGTTGCCGTCTGGTTGCGCGACAAAGAAGAGATTCTCGTGCTTCATGACGATCGCCTCGGACAGGCCCTCGGCGGTCGTCGGCCGTCCTTTTGTCAGCGTCTCATCCCGCTGTCCGTCTTTACGATCGGCCGCCTGCAGCAATCCACTTGGGACCGCCGGAAGCGCAAACGGCCATGCCAGAGACCATCGCAAAAATGCGCGTCGAGGAATCATGTTTGTCCGGTTTGTCTCGTTGTTTGTCTGTCTGGCTAGCCTCAGCTTCCTAGAACTTCCGGCTCGCCGTCTTCACGACGCATCTACCAGGCATTGATCACGAAAGATTTCCCACAGTCCGTGCAGGTGTAGATCTGTACATCAACGTCCGCTTCGTTTATTTTCGATTCCACTTTCGCGAGGGTCCGATGGCCGCATTCATCCGGACTCCTATTCTTTTGCCGTCGTGTTAGTTTTGTCTGTCTTGATCGAGTCATGCGTGCCTTCAGGCCGCTGCTCGCGAGCGGGGCTCATCCGTGTCAGCGCCATGATCGCCGAGGTACGCCTCCAGATACAGTTTGCGCACGAAGGCCTTCAGGACCACGGTCAGCGGCATCGCGAACGTGACGCCGATCGGTCCCACCCAGATGCCGGCGAACATCTGCGAGGCCAGCGTGAGCACCGGCGGAAGCGACACCGTGCGTTGTTGGATCAGCGGCGTCAACACATAGTCCTGGACGATCTGAACAGCGACATACAAGCCAACGATTCCCATGGCGCTGGAGACGCCCTGCTGTTGAAGAGCGATCAGGACGGCCGGAATGGCCGACAACAGCGGACCGACATACGGGATGAACCCGAAGAGGCCGGCCAAGAGTCCCAGCAACAAGGCCAAGGGAATGTCCATCACCGCAAGCGCGGCGCCGGTCGCCGTACCGACGAAGGCCATCGCCAGGAGACGGCCTACAAGCCACCGCTCAAGATCACGGCCTGCCGTGACCAGCGCGTTTCGCGCGAGACTCCGCGATTGAAAGGGCAGCAACCGCACGAGCCCGTCCAGATACAGGCGGGGGGACGCGGCGAAATAGACTCCAAGAAACACCACGATGAGGACCGCCCCGGTTCCTTGCAAGAGATAGGCAAACAGCCGGCCTCCGATATCGATAGCCTTGGACTCTTCCGATAGAGCGGCTTGGCTTTTGGCGACCAGCCATGCACCCCAGGGCTGCCCTTCAAGCTGCTTCCGGAAGTGGTCGATGCTGGCGGGAAGCTGATCGACGAGCTGATCGAGCTGATCCGAGATTCTTGGCGCATACAGTAGAGCGGCAAGCCAGATTACGGCCACGAAGAGCGATACAGCGATGGCGAGCGCTCCCCCTTCGAGTGAACTCGGCAAAAGCGCGGCAAGGCGGTCCGCCAACATTCGCAACAAGATGGCGAAGAGGACCCCGCCGAACACGAGAAACAATGCGGTCGCGGCATAGCCCAACAGCGCCAGAGGAACGAGCAGCGCCAGCGCGACTCCGATCACAATGACCGTGGGCCGAACTACGCGTTCAGCTGCCGGACCTGAAACCTTCGCCGGCTCGCGCATGGTTTTTCTTCCCTGGTCTCGATACGGCATTCAGGACAGCCGGTCACCGCTCCGCGTACATCTGCCGTTCCCTATCCGCTCGACGGTCGCTTCTTCATGAAGATTTCCTGCTCTGTATAAGCCACCACCGCAGCTCGTCATGGGTCTTCGCCTGGAAGATTCGCACTCGGTAGAGTCCCGCCGGGCACCGTCCCACCGGGAAGCGTGACATTGGGCCAGGTCCCGCCTGGCACCGTCCCACCCGGAGGAGTGACCTCAGGCCAGGTTCCGCCGGGAACCATCCCACCGGGAGGAGTGACATTAGGCCAGGTCCCGCCGGGTACTGTGCCGCCAGGTAGAGCGCCTCCTTCAGGCGTGTTGTCCAAACCGGTCAGCTCAGGTTGCTTAGACCCAGTGGATATATTCTCCTCTGACGACACACCGTTGACTATGCCGCCGGGGGCCGCAGTTTGTTCCTCGTCACCCCATGCCGGGGCGATCATCAACAGGGTGAACAGACTGATCCACCTACAGGCTACGACGCACCTTTCGATCGTCCATCGATCTGTAGCTTGTTCCCTCACCACTGACACCATTTCGTAAATATGGTTTAGTCGGCGTCCGAACCGGCGCTCTTGCGAGGATGGGGCAAAGATGCGCCCTGGTGTCTCTTTGGTTGCAAATATCCGGTTGCCGAAGCAATGCCGAGCCATTCCGACAGAAACAGCCCGGCCGCAAGTGCTCCATAGATCCAGGGGAAACTACGCCGCGAGAGGCTTAATTCGAACCCAGGCGTGAATCGATGCGACACCAGATGATAATCGGTGATATAGGCTATCGCCGAAGTCCCGGCACCGATAGCAGCTGTGGTGAGGAACGAATCCGGCCTTGGCATCGTTCGACGCCAAGCTTGGTAGCAGGCGGCCCAAAATACACAAGCCGCCAGATTCAGGACAAGACCCGTGCCGGTGTAACGGAACGTGCGTTCTCCTCGCCTTGCAGCATGCCGTCCCCAGACAATATGGCTGATGGCATTGATCGGCTTCCAGACCGAGCGTCCTTCGATCCGACTCCGCAGCGCCGCCGTCACTGCGACGGCGGCGCTGCTCGTGAAACCATCGAACCATAGTCGTTTCCAGGCTTCGCTCATGTATTCCCTCAGGCCACCTTGCCGCGCCAAGCGCCGGTCTCCTGACCTCGTGATTCAATGAACTCCTTGAATCGCTGGAGATCGCCTTCCACTCGTCCCGATACGACCCCCACCGCATCACCGGTCTTCTCAACGGCACCATCCGGCTCATATTCCAGACGAAGGCTGAGCTTCGATTTGTTCTCCGCAATCCTGGTAAATGTGACCGTTCCGCCGTTCTTGGCGCCTCCCTGGCTCATCCAGGTGATCCGTTGATCGGGGATCTGCTCGGTGATGACCGCATCCCATTCTTTTTGCTTCCCCCCGATGCTGGCCTTCCAGTGCAGATGTTTGTCGTCGATCTGGTGAACTTGTTCGACGCCTTCCATGAACCGCGGAAATTCTTCGAACTGGGTCCATTGATTGTAGGCGGTCTTGACCGGCACATTGAGTTCGATGGATTTTTCTATGACGGACATGATTACCTCCTTGTGTGATGTGCCAACTGATTCATTGGAACCCGATTGATGTTCGATCGCTTGTTTCATTGTTCATATCTCTCGACGATCTCCGGCGGCCGCACCTGCGCTTGGTCGGCATCCTGTCCCACAGTCCGTCGCGCGCGTCGTTGACGAAGGAGATCCCAGCATTGATCCAGCTCGACTTGCAGGGCCCGTAACTGCTCCAGATCTTCCTCGCTCCTCGTTTCACGAGCCAGCATCTGGTGTTCCTGGCCGACAAGGTCGTTGATTCGCTGAAGCACTGATTGATCGGTCGTCGTCTTTTCGTTCATGTGTCTGTCTCGTCCGTGGTCCGTCCGGTCTGTCTGGTCAGTCAGCCGCCTCCGCCACCCGAAGGCTCCGCGTGTTTCATATTACGGGCTCGTCTGCAGCGAATATTTTACTTTGTGCGCCTTTTCCCGATGCGTCTGTAACGTCGGCAACATCGCAGTGATCCATTGTTGGATGTCTTGATCTTGCACCGTCTTCACCAGCCGCTGAAATTCTTCCACGATGGTTTCATGGTCTTCTAATATGTAGTCCATGTAGGCACGGTCGAAGGCATGGCCGGATAGTTGAGAGAGTTTATTCACTTTCTCCCTCCGTTCTCGGCTGAGTCCGGGGGACAGTTGCACGCCTTGCTTCATGGCCAGTTGCTCGACTTGTTGGCTCGCCTTTTTGTGATCCTCCACCATCTGCTGCCCGAACTCTTTCACGCGTTCATTCACCGCACGTTGAGCGGCAAGTTGGCCTAATGATATTTCTATTTGTTGTCCTTCCGCCGCCTTCTCGAGAATCGAGTGGGCGTCGGTTTTCGACGCCTGCGCGAGCACAGACGAAACCAACCCCGCAGCTCCGCACATCGCCAGACATAATGAAAGGAACCTCGACATATGAATCTCCCTTAAATGTTACTTGCTCCTCCGACCTGCGTGCCTTATTCCTGCAGCGATTCGATCTGTGCCGAGCTCCTCGAGCGCCCCTCTTGGTCATTCGGACGGGAAAAGACGGGTTCGTCGAACGATCCGTTCATGCCGTTGGCCACCAACCGCACCGCTTGTGTTGCGTCATCGACAACGGCCCCCATCCCGAAAAACTCGTGTGTCACCCCCCGAAAGTTTTGGTACGTGACCGGCACGCCGGCCTCGATGAGTCGTTCGGCATAACGTTTCCCCTCCGATCGCAAGGGGTCGATTTCAGCGGTAATGATGGTGGCAGGCGGCATTCCACTGAGGTTACGGACGTTCACGAGATCGATCCACGGATGTTTTCCGTCCGCCGGCTCTCTCAAATACTTTTCGAAGAACCAAGCCATCATTGACTTGTCCAATGGTTTGGCCTGAGCATGTTCGCGATACGACGGCGTGTTGAAGTCGTATCCGGCGACGGGGTAAATCAGCGCTTGATGCACGGGCAATATTTCGCCGCGCGCCCTCGCCATCAGGCACACCGCCGCCGCCAGATTTCCCCCGGCGCTCTCACCCGCCACGGCGACCATTGAAGGATCTCCGCCGAAGCTCTCGGCATTGCGGAGCACCCACCGATAGGCCGCGTAGGCGTCCTCGTGAGCCGCCGGGAATTTATGCTCCGGAGCTTTACGGTACTCAACGGATACCACGATGGCGTTCACAGTCTTCGCGAGCGCCCTTGCAGAGGCATCGTACGTATCGAGCGTTCCGATCACCCACCCCCCGCCCGGATAGTACACGATGACGGGAAACGGACCGGTTCCTTGAGGCGTATAAATTCGAATGGGCAGTTGTCCGCCAGGACCGGGGATCATGTGATTCTTCGTCTTTCCGATCGCCAGCGGAACCGCGCTCCGGCTCTTCTCCTCCAGTAGCGCTGCCACCGCGTCGGCCGGCATCGGTTGGACCCGTGCTTCCTCGGCCGTGAGCGAAGGGATAGGCTTGGGGTCGAGATTCTGTAACTTCGTGAGTACGGCCGCCATGTCTTTATCCGCGCGAGACATCGTGTCAGCCGTCGCCCGCTTCCGTTCTTCTGCGGACGCGACGGCGGCTTTTCGCTGTCCTCCGAACGTCTCGGTTTGCGAGGTTTGACAACCGGTTAGAGTCTGCAGGCTCAAGAGCATGGCTACCGGCAAGCGTGACTTGATAAGACTGAATTTCCAAGCCATGACTCTTTACATGTACCGTCAACAGCGGGCACAGGCGACTAGCAAATGCCCCAGAAATACTCTGTACGGAGAAAAGAAATGGATGCAGGGACAAGGAGCACTCAAGACCACCCGCACGGCTTCGCCGTGCGGGTGGTCCTCACTGGTGTTGGAATGGTCGGCTCTAACGGCATTTATGGTTTCGGGCGATTCCAATGGCGGTGGCGACCGATCGCCTCCACAAAGGATTTGCCCGCGCCTCCGCTCTTGTCGGTCACGACTCCCGAGGCCTCCTTGATGCCGACAGCTTGAAGGAGTTCCTGACCCTCCCCGCTGGCGGCGATCGCCTTTCCATGGTTGTAAGCGTCGCGCACGAAATGCCGGGCCTCGTAATCACCCAGCAGCGTCGTGACGCTTTCCTTGCCGCCTGGAACGTACACCGCGTCATACATGACGGAATCCACGATCGCCAAACTCTTATCGACTTTCACACCACCTTTGAGCTCGCCGAGGCGCGGCGCAATGATTTCCATCGTGGCCCCCTCTTTTTTCAGGGCCGTCTCCAGTTGCTTGATGTCGGAAGCAGCCGCGCCGTCGCCTGCCAATACCGCGACTTTTCGACCTTTGATCGAGTCCCTCGGGCCCTCTTCCTGACTCAAACCCTTCGTCTTGCCGGCACGACTCGCCGATGGACCTTTCGGAGCCTCAAATCCGAGTTTCATTCCGACCATCGAGGCCAAGGTGCCGTCTACTTTCGACAGATGGTCGAGCATGAGTTTTTGAATCTTGACGTCCGATACTTTTCCCAGCTCGAAAATCAGCGCTTGTCCGATATGTTCTTGCTCGGGCAGAGAGAGACTGTTGTAGAACAGCGCCGCTTGCGTGTAGTGATCGCCGAAAGTTTTGCTGCGCTCGCGGACCTTTTGACCTTGAACCGCCGCGGGATAGTGAACATACCCCCCCTTCTTCGCATCCACCTGACTCGGCACCTTATCCCCGGAGTTCGGTTCATAATTGATTCGACCCGGGCGATTGTTGAACCGCATGATGCCGTCCTGTTGGAAGTTGTTGACCGGCGACTTGGGTTGGTTGATCGGAAGTTGTGTGAAATTCGGCGTACCGAATCGATTCAGTTGGGTATCGAGATAGGAGAAGAGGCGGCCTTGCAGCAACGGGTCGTCGGTCACGTCGATGCCGGGCACAAGATGGCCCGGATGAAACGCCACTTCCTCGGTCTCGGTGAAGAAATTATCCGGGTTACGGTTCAAGGTCAGCTTGCCGACACGCTGAAGCGGAAATTGATCTTCCGGCCAGATCTTGGTGGCATCGAGGATGTCGAACGGCGCTTTGTCCGCCTCTTCCTCCGGCAAGAGCTGGAGCGCCAGCTCGTACTCCGGATACGTTTTATTCTCTATCGCCTCCCACAGATCCCGGCGATGAAAGTCCGGATCTTTGCCTGCCAGTTTTTGCGCCTCATCCCACACGAGCGAATGCACTCCGAGCAGGGGCTTCCAATGGAACTTCACGAAGGTGGACTTGCCCTGGTCGTTGACCAATCGAAAGGTATGGACGCCGAATCCGTCCATCATGCGATAGCTCCGGGGAATTCCCCGATCCGACATGACCCACATGATCATGTGCATGGATTCCGGCGAAAGCGAGATGAAATCCCAAAAGTTGTTGTGCGCGGTGGAAGCCTGTGGAATGTCGTTATGGGGTTCCGGCTTGAATGCATGGACCAAATCGGGAAACTTGATCGCATCTTGAATGAAGAACACCGGAATGTTGTTGCCCACCAAATCCCACACGCCCTCGTGCGTGTAGAATTTCACGGCGAACCCCCGCGCATCCCGAATGGTGTCCGCCGTACCCAGATTTCCATTGACGTTCGAAAACCGAACGAATACCGGAGTTTTCACGGAAGGATCGCTGAACACCGCCGCCTTGCTGTAGCGAGTCAACGGCTTATAGACCTGGAAGTATCCGTGCGCGCCGGAACCGCGCGGATGGACGACTCGTTCCGGCATTCGCTCGTGGTCGAAGTGCATGATTTTTTCCCGGAACTGGGTGTCTTCCATCAACGTCGGCCCTCGCGCTCCGGCCTTGAGCGAATTCGCGTCATCCTCTATGCGCATGCCTTGATTGGTCGTCAAAACATTCCCTTCGGCGACCGCCGGCAACTGCGCGTCGGCAGGCGCCACGGGTGACTTGCTCTGCTCGCGGTCGGCGGCGCAGGACACCTGGGCGGTCAGAAGACCGCTGAAAACAAGGCCCGCCGCCAACGCGAGACTTTTGTTCTGAATCGATTTGAAAGCTTGACGTAACATCGTGTGATCTCCTTCTTAACCCTTTGATCTGCCGCTCGTCCGCGCTCATCGGGCGTAAGAGTCCCGAGAGCTTCTATAACTTGTATCGTCAATACCGGTCGCCGGCGACTAGTAAACCCCCGGAGAAATGGAACTTGCGCCCCTTACTTTGGCGGAATAATGCTTGTGACCCTTTTCTATGGGGAATGAGGGGAGCCGCTGTATGGCAGCTCTTACAAAACTGCGGTGATGAATCCGTCGGCCGGGATCGTGAGGAGGGGACAGGTCGACTCCTGTAACACTCGCTCGCTATGGCTTCCGCGCAGATCGTCCAATAGGCCGTTGCGACCGTCCGTGGCCATCGCGATCAGGTCCGCACCGATCTCGTTGCCGACTTGATGAATGATCTCGATCACCTCGCCGCTCCGCGTCTCTCGGTTCCAGCGCCACCCGGCAATGTCCGGACAAACCACCTGTGGCATCGCATCTTCGTCTCCGACATGCAGAAGAGTAATCGTGCCGGTTTCGCAACAGAGACCGGACACCAGTCTGGCGACGGCGTGAACGGCCGGCTGGGCGGATGGAATCGGCGCGACGGGAATCAAGATGGTTTCCAGAGAAATCGAGCCGTTATCGAGCGAGACGAAACCCTCCATACCCTTGGGAATAAAGAGCGTCATCTCTCGCGATCTGCCGGCGACGCTGGCCGCAACGGATCTGTTGAGCCATGGAACGCCGCTCTTATGCTGATCCGTGGCCAAGACCATGAGATCCGTGCCGTGCGTCTTCAGAAAGGTCCTGATGGACTCGACCGGATCGTCGTGAACCATCCGGACCTTTTGAACGGAGAAGCCTCGAGTGACGGCGTCGGTCCGTTCGCTGTCTTGGGGAAGCCGTCTCCAACGCTCGAGCGTATCGCGGACTCCGGGGAAGTCGGCCCACGACTCGTCCCGGCTATCGGATACGTGAAGGATGGTCAACTTGGCCTTGGCGATCAGCGCGACGATCAACGCGTGGGCAAACGCACTCCGGCCTTCTTCGGTGAGATCGGTCGGGAGCAGGACGCGCTGGATCAGGGGAACAACGGACGTGTCGTATCTCATAAGCCCTCGAACTGATCCTCGGACACATATCGATGACGACTCGTTTTACTGTCCGAAGGACTCGGTCGAGGACGCCCCCGGAGGCGCGTCCTCGATCGGAGCTCATGCTAGGGATTGGTCTGGAGAGAGGCCTTGACCATGCGTGCCTGGTCGCGATGCGCCTTCAGAACGGGCAAAGTCGAGGTGAAATATTCCCGAAGATCGGGATATCTCATGGTGTCTATGTGCTGCTGGTATTCCTCCAACGTCGTCTCGTGATTCTGAAGGGTAAAATTCATATAGGCCCGATCGAACTCATGGCCGGACAATTTCGACATTTCGTCGACTTTTTTCTGGTCTTCCGCAGTGAGCTTCGTCGGCAGCGGCACCTTGTGTTTCGATGCGAGTTGTTCCGCCTCCCGGCGGACTTTCTTATGATCCTCGACCGCCTTCGATCCGTACTCCTTCACCTGCTTGTTCTCCGCCCGCTGTGCAGCCAGTTGACCGAGCGCGATCGCCACTTGTTGTTCCTCGGCGGCGATCGTCAGAAACGTTTGGGTATCTGATTTAGAGTCTAATTGCACTCCTGCCGGGTCTGATTTCACATCCACCTGGGCTCCCAGCCCTCCCGCAAAGAAACCGAATGCGACACCGATAAACAGGCCGACGGCGATCATCCGATACATGGGATGCTCCTTGGATAATGTGAGTTGCCGCTGGTCGGGAACTTCTCCCTTCCATTACTGATACTAAGGCGCCATGTTCAACCGCCCCCGTGCAAAACTTGAGCCGGTCGAATCAGTACCCTATGACGAAGCGAGGACTAAGTAATGGCCGATCCTCCGCGACTTATCAGAGCCGTAAACCGGTCGGAAGTCCGAGCACGAAACCATTCGCAGACAATCTGTTCCTGGATGGGACAGATGTTCTCTTATGCGCACCGTGGAACCGTCAATAAAGGACGACGCGAACGGCTCCGAGGATCATTCATAGATCATCCCTTTTTCGCCTGTCTCGACACTGCCTGCTCGAGCTCATCGCTGTTGGATACCAACACGTTATTGACGAAGAAAGTGGGTGTCCCTTGTACTCCGCAGCGATGGCCGGACAGCACATCACGCCGTACTTTCAGGACGCCGACTCCCGCGTGCAGGTCTCCTTTGAAATGGGGCACATCCAATCCAGCCATCGCGGCATAGAGATAGAGATCGTCGAGTTCGAGATGATCTTGGTTTTGGAACAGCACGTCATGCATCGGCCAGAAGCGGTCCTGCAGCCCAGCCGCGACGGAAGCCTCCGCGGCAAGCTGGGCATGCGGGTGTTTCCTGACCAGTGGGAAATGCCGATAGACGAACCGGAGGCGGGTGGAATGTCGCTCACGGAGGCGATGAAGGAGGGGCTGCGCTTCTCGACAATACGGACACTCGAAGTCGCAGTAGGCGATGAGCGTCATGGGCGCCGCCGCGGGCCCGACCACATGATCGTCCGGTAACACGAGGAGATCATATTTGGCGAGCGCGCTGCGCGCTTCTCTTTGCATTGAACCTACACTTCTCCGTTCCCCTGAGCCGTGGATGCCAGCACCCTGGCCAGCGACTCGTCGCCGGGCAATTTATTTTCGTCCGATCCGCCTGACAGCTCCGTGCCCCGCACGCGCATCCCATGGTGGTACACCAGATGCCCGCCGTACCAGGCCGACACAAATAGACCGACATTGCCCAACAACGATAGAAGCATGGGCAACGTGCGGGGCGTGCGATTGCGCCGCCTCATCAGTACATTGAAAGCCGTCAACGTCAGCAATCCGACATTCATCATGCCGTGCAGACGGCCAAGCCGCTTGGCTTGGTGGTCTCGAGGAATCGTCGCATAGTCCATCGCTCCGGCCGTTCCCGCGACGAGACCTCCCAGCAAACCGCCCAGCATGGTGTAGTAGGACGCGTCGGCGAAGGACCGGTTCTTCGTCGACACATGGAGCAGGTCCAAGACCAAGCTGAATGGCAACAGCCCGGCCGGCATGACGATCAACTGCGGGTGGAGGGGATGTCCGGAAAACGTGACCTGTGACATGGCGGACTCCTATCGAGCGTCGGCGTGCGAAAAGGCACCCGTCTCCATCTGTTCTTTGAATCGCTGCAGGTCTTCGGCGATCTTGGTGTTCGGGTCTTCTCCGAGCAACTTGGCGACAGCCGTTCCCACCTTGCCGCCCGGAGGTTCATACTGCAGCGTCACAGTCAACCACGTTCGTCTTCCATCGGCCGTCGGCTTGAACTCGACCGAACCGGTATTGTCCACGTCCGAACCTTTGAGCGACCTCCATCCGATGCGTTGATTCTCCACATCGTTGATGACTTCGGCATCCCACTCCACTTTGGGACCACCCGGCAGGGTCTTCACGACCCAGTGGGACAACCGATCATTGACCACTTGCACCGAATCAAGATGGGTCATGATGCGGGGCAAATTCTCGAACGACCGCCAAAACCGGTAGATTTCGTTCGGAGGACGATCGATCTCGATGGCCCGTTGGATTTTTGTCGCGCGTTTCGTATGGACCTTGCGTCGGCCCAATCGATTCGTGTCGCTTGCCGGCCTCCGTTGATCGTTGGAGCTCATATCGATTCCCATGGCCTCGAATGCGGGGCAATGGCCGCTGATCGCCCGATGGAGGAGCCCTCCTCCCACCATGGCCAGCGCCGCACCGGTCCAGTCACGACGAGACAGCCCGGACACGAGGAAGGCCATCCCTGCCATGCCTGACAGCATCCGCTGACCATCGCCTATGTTTTCCCGCTCATCATCGAAACCGGCTCGTTCTTCATTCCATCCCATATCTTGCGTATTGGTTCGATATGGTTTTTGTCCCGACAAATTCTCAGTCGTCATCGTCTTCCTCCTCGTGTGACAATCATGTCATGAGACTATTCGTTGGAGTGATTGTACGAAGTGCCGTCCGATCATCTTGACGACATCGGCTCCCCGCCGGACCAACGTGTGAACGGGCTTGACGGGGACAGGAATGGTCGCTTGCACAGTACCTCCCCCGGTTGCGATTTCTCGCTTTGCCGATAAGGTGAAATCCCAATCATGAGCTTTCGGACTATACGATATTTCCCTATCCATATTGAGCATCATGAGGCTCTTTCGGTGTGCAAGAGGCAGGCCGCTTCACCGAGAATCATCCCGTGCCTGCGCATGCGTTGCTCAAGGAAGAAACAAGGCCCATCGCGCGATCTGTCTTCATGGAACACGTTCTCCCGGTTACCTGGAGTTGAAATGTGTATACCTACCAGGCGTGGTAGGCCACATGGGAACTCCCTAGTTGCATGGCTCTGACGAGAATTCCACCATCTTCATCACTCAGCCGGCCCACTTTACATTTACAGCGCCACAGCCGTTCGCTTGTAGAGATTCCCGGTCCGCCGGGTCACACCTTCCGCTATGGAAAGGAATATGCATGAAAGGAATATGCATGGAGGTACCTCATGGTTGATCCGGCTCTTTTAGTCCGAAACTATCTGCTCTATTTCATTCTTCCTCTATGGGTACTGGCCGGTCTTACTGATTATTTTCTGCATAAACGTACCCGCATCGAAGAAAACACGGGTACGAAGGAATCGGTTCTGCACCTACTCCAACTCGGAGAAGCCGGATTCCCGGTGGTCGTGGCGCTGCTCTTCGAAATCAACGCCCTGGTCATTGCCATCATGCTGATCGCCCTGGTGGTCCATGAGGCGACGGCCTTGTGGGACGTCTATTATGCGCACACGCGCCGATACATCAGTCCGTGGGAACAGCACGTCCATAGTTTCCTGGAAGTCCTTCCCATCATGGCGGCGTCCTTCGTCACCGTGCTGTACTGGAATCAGTTCCTGGCCTTATTCGGCCTCGGTCCCGAGGCTCCCCGCTTTGCCGTTGAGCCAAAGACAGATCCCTTGCCCGTGGGTTATTTGGTGACTCTCTTCAGTTCGATCGCACTGTTCATCGTCGTGCCTTACGGTGAAGAGCTCTGGCGATGTATCTCAACCGCTCGTCGCCGCCGTATCCCACGGAATCCGCTGACGAAAGCCGCTTGATTCTCGATGCACAATCGATCCGCGATACCTGGCAGACCGATGGGGCCGATGCCAGAATCGGTTAAGATCGTTGGGGAGGCTCTCGCCCCGTGGGAAGCGAGACAATATGCGTAGGCGTCACATGAGACAACGGCCGCGTTGCGGCTCGTTGTCTCATGACGTACGTGAAGGAATGGTCAGGCAGCTCGACGATAACCTTCGGCTATTTCATCCGCCTGCGCACGCTTGCCGTACCCATAGTAGGCGGCAAGAGCCGCAGTCCCCCCATGAAGCCATACATCCCACCCATGTAACGGAGCCAGGCCGAACGCCATGCTGAGCGGCGGGATGACCCCCATAACGGCCAGGGCGCCGTAGAACCATGTCAGCCCGCGAGCGAAGGCCCTGGCATTGCTCACGCTGCTGGCGTAAGACAAACCCGCGATGCCTACTCCAAGATGGATCAGATTGTGAATCCAGTTCACCGGAAACAGACCGAATAAGAGACCATAGCCTCCGTCCGCGAAGAGACCCGGCACAGCGGTTGGGTGAGGATTCGATACCGCTCCGGGGATGAAACCCACGAATCCTATGAAGAGAAACAAGCCCCCGACTATTTGCGCAAATCTTCGACTCGGCATGCAAACTGTCACCTCCTTTCAGAGATTCGTGAGGAAGTCCGAATAAGACGGCGGGGCAGGCGGACATGCCGATACGGCAGCCGCCTGCTGTGGGTGGGAAAGACGTCATGCCGCCCGTCGATGGCCGCTTGCTCCTTTTTGTTTCATCATCCGTTCTTTGATTTTCATCGCTTCTTGTCCGATCTCCTCCCAGTCGATCTCGGCTTGTTCCGCTTGTGGAAACATTTCGGTCTCTTCCTCTTCGATGTGGTGCTTCACGAGCTCGCTCAAAACTTTGAACTTCGCCCGATAACCGTCGGCCGATCCCTTCATCTTCCGCAGTTCTTTGCTCAGCAACGTGACGACGTGATGTTCTTCATTCGCTTCGTCCACGGTCTCTTCTTCCTCGATCGCCTCGCGAATAGCCGGATACACGAGGGTCTCCTCGATTTTGGTGTGGATTTCCAACTCCTTCAGCGCTTCTTCAACGATTCCTTGCCTGGATCGGCCGTCCGCATTCTCGAATTGCTCGAAAAGCTCTTGGACTTTCTGATGGTCTTCTTTCAGCATCTCCAGAACATTGACGGATTCCTGTTCGGACATTTCTTCTTCGTCTTGTTCGATTTCCTTTTGCTTCCGTGCCATGCAACCCTCCTGTGGTGAATGAATACCGATGTACGGGGCTCAGTCATCTACTGCTTCGTCGGCACCTCGTCCTGAAAATACAGCTTACGGGTCCCCTCGTTGGCATCAGGTTGGACGGCAAACAGAAGGTCCGCCAATTCGTCGGCATGCTCCTCCTCTTTGGCCAGAATTTCCTCCAGCAACACCCGCGAGGTCGGGTCACCCTGTCCGAAATACCGAATCATTTCCCGATACGTTTCGATCGCGATGCGCTCGGCCACCAGATCTTCACGGATCATATCCACGAGAGAGGTTCCTTCCCGGTACTCGCTATGGCTGTGCTCTGCAATCGCGTTCGGATGCAATTCCGGTTTCCCCCCCAACTGCTTGATGCGTTCCGCAAGGCGATCGGCATGGCCCTGTTCTTCCTGGGCATGCTCAAGAAATTCTGTCGCCACGGCGGCCGAATGGATGCCCGTCGCCATGAAATAGTGAAAGCGGTAACGAAGCACGCACATGTACTCCGTGGCCAATGCGTCATTGAGGATGCGTACGGCTTGGTTACGATCGAGCGAATAATCGTGAGTAAACGGGCCCTCTTCGATATGCTGGCGAGCCCGTCTTCGGATTTCTTCGATATTTGCCACAAAATCCATATCCGTCCCCCTCTCCATATCCCGGCGGTCTATCTCCGGCCGACTTAGCCACTGTGTGGATTGCACAAACTTTGCCCTGCCCATCCTCAGCGCCGGTGGCATCTGTACCCTTGAAAACATAACGGCATGTCCCCATAAAGCGTTTCTCACATAAGCCGAACACGACGCGACACGACCGTCGTCGCGGACAATCTGTCTGATGAAGGACAACTTGTATGAAGAAACCGATGGCTCCACCGGTTGTTCGATGACCGCGTCACACCACTTCACGGATCTTGTTCTCGATGACCGTCTTCACGATTTCCAAGCGATCTTTTTGGCCTCGAGCCATGGCCTTGGTGAACTGCCAGGCCTGGTCGGTCGTGAGTTTGCCGGGCAACGGCGGTTCATAAGGATCGACGACCGCTTCGATCACGACGGGACCCGGCTGCGCAAACGCGTCTCGTAGGGTCTCCCTCACGCGAGCCGGATCACTCACGGAATAGCCGACTGCCCCGCATGCGCGAGCGAACCCCACGAAATCGATGGCCTGCAGATCGACGCCATATTGCGGATTTCCCTCGAAGGCGATTTGTTCCCACTTGATCATTCCGAGGGAGTTGTTCTTGATCACGACGATTTTGATCGGCAGACGGTATTTGACCGCGGTCGCTAGGTCCCCCATCAACATGGTGAACCCGCCGTCCCCGGCAAAACAGACCACTTGCCGGCCGGGGAAGGCGACCGACGCGCCGATGCTGTACGGCAGTCCGTTCGCCATCGTCGCCAAGGTTCCCGATACGGAAAACTGCATGGAACCGCGCATGCGGATGTGCCGCGCCGCCCACGTGGTCACTGTTCCGGTATCGCAACAGATGATCGCATCCTCGGCGAGCACGTCGTTGAGCGCATGGGCGATGACCTGTGGCTTCATGGGGATGTCGTCGCGCGTACCCCGTTCTTCCATGAGCCTATCCCACCGGGTCTTCCGCTCTTGCGCCCGTTCGAGGAACCGCCGGTCTGATTTCGGATCGACCAAGGGCAACAGGGCACGCAACACGTCCCAGCATTGTCCGACGAGTCCGACATCGACCGGATACCGCAATCCGATCCGGGCCGCATCCAGATCGATCTGGATGGCCTTGGCCTGGCCCGGCTTCGGATAGAATTCGAGGTAGGGAAAGCTGCTCCCCGCGATGATCAACGTGTCGCACTCCTCCATCACGTCTTGCGACGGAGCCGTGCCCAATAACCCGATCCCCCCGGTCGTGTAGGGATGATCGTCCGGCACCACCGCTTTCCCGAGCAGCGGCTTCACGATCGGCGCGCCGAGCTTTTCGGCCAACATGACGATTTCATCACGCGCCGACAGACAACCCCGCCCCGCCAAAATGGCGACTTTGGTTCCTTGGTTGAGTAACGCGGCCGCGCGCTCCAGCTGCGCCTTTCCGGGGAGCGGCAACGCTTCGCTGATCCGATCACCGCTGTGCTCGGCGACATTCGCCTTGGATCGCATTCCTTCGGCGGGCCAATCCTGGATGTCCTTGGGAATCGTGATGTGAGAGACAGTGCGTTTGGAGATTGCGGTTTTGACGGCGAGATCCACCGCATTACACACATGAGCGGGACCCATGACGCGCCCGCTGAAGGCCGCCACATCGCTGAACACGCGGTCGAGATCGATGTCCTGCTGATAATGAGTGCCGATCAAATCGTGGTACGTATGTCCGGTGATGGCCAATACCGGCTGCCCGTCGAATTTGGCGTCGTAGAGGCCGTTCAGAAGATGGATTCCGCCCGGACCGGACGTGGCCAAGCAGACAGCCAGCCTTCGAGTAAATTTGGCGTAGCCGCACGCCGCCAATGCGGCCGCTTCCTCGTGGCGGACTTGTATCACCCGAATGGCGTCTCGATGGGTCCGCAAGGCTTCGTAAAGACCGTTGATCCCGTCACCGGGAAGGGCAAACACCGTATCCACGTTCCAATCGATGAGGCGTTCCACCAAGATGTCCGCGACCGTCGCCGCCATGGTTGTCCTGCCTTTCTCTCTCTGATGAAGTCCACGTTTACGCGGCGCGTTGCTGTGTTCTCGACGCCTCGTGATCTCCGCTTTCCGTTCCGACTCCCACACGGCGCACGTACACCAACTCTCCCCCGAGCCAACCTGAGATGCCCAAGACGACCACGCCGACCCACGACAACAAAGACGGCACAAGAGCGTCCGGAGAGCCGACGTATCGGAGCCAGGCATTGACGCCGTACAGAAACACGAGCGAAAGGTTCAGCAACATGTGAAGCCGCGCGATGGAAACCACGCGAGGATTCGACAGTGACCGATAGTCCGCTGCACCGGGCACGGCCGCCATGATCGCTCCGATGAGGCCGCCGACGAGCGCGTAGTGGGCGATGGTCTTCCAAAGCGGACCTCCCAGACCAAAGTCATAGACGACATCGCAAACCAGGGAAAATATCCACAGCCCGATCGGAATCGGGACGATCATGGGATGGATCGGATGTCCATGTACGCTGGCCGGTGTAGACATATTCTCCTCCGTTAGTGATGCACGTTCTTAGGACGCCATGAGCCGCTTCAACTCTTTCGCGTTTTTCACGGCATAGGCGGCTTCATCGTTGTCGAAATAGACATAAGCCGCCCTCAACCGAGGACTCCAGCGTTCGAGACGCCGAGCCCATTTCGCCAAATCGGCGGGTGAATAGTCCCCTTGATACTTGTCCCCCGGACCATGGAGCCGCACATAGACGAAGTCGGCCGTCAACTCGACCGGGGTCTGGAAACCCGCCAAGTCAAACAGGCAAAAGGCCGCATTGTGACGACGAAGCGCCCGATAGACCTCCGCCGTATGCCATGTGGGATCCCGCAATTCGAAGCTGACGCGATGTCCCGCGGGAAGCGCGTGGAGAAACGCGTTGAGTCGTTCGAGATCGCAATGCCAGTGAGGCGGCAGCTGAAAAAGAATCGGGCCGAGCTTCCGCCCCAATCGATCGACGATCGGCAGAAACCGCGTCAGCGCACTTTCCGGGTCCGCAAGTTTTTTTCGGTGCGTGATATAGCGACTTCCCTTCACGGCAAAGCGAAAGTCCACGGGAGTGCAGAGACGCCACCTGTCCATCGCCTGTTCACTGGGAAGGCGGTAAAAGCTGTTGTTGATTTCCACGGAATCGAAATCCCGCGCGTAAAAACTCAACATGTTCCGAGGCATCAACGACGCGGGATAGTACCGTTCTCTCCAATGCCGATAATGCCACCCCGATGTCCCGATCCTCAGTTCCATGCACCGTTCACTCATCCGATTCCTTGGTGGCCTGATAGGCACGCAGCACTTCGGCGACGCTCCAGGCCTGCGCGATGCATCCGCGTGGCGCGTAAGGGGGATCGGCATCGAAGATTTCGCTGATGGTGCCGATTCCATCATCGGCCATGTGCCCCTCGAACCCATCCAACAGGCGGCGACACTCTGACCGATCCACTCCTGCCTTCAACGAGGCGTCGATAAAATGACCGATCAGCCAGGCCCAGACCGTTCCTTGATGGTAAGCCGCATCCCGTGCCCGCAGATCTCCGAAGTACATCGGTTTATAGTCGCGGTGACCCGGCGCAAGGCTGCGGAGTCCGAACGGGGTCAGCAGTTTCTCCCGCACGACGGTCAGGACCGAGGTCCACCGTTCTTTCCGCAAAACGGGATATCGAAGCGAGATCGCAAAGACCTGGTTGGGGCGCAGACTGGCATCATCCCCCGCCTCGCCGTCAACCACATCATAGAGGTATCCTCCGGAGGCGTACCAAAACCGATCGTTGAACGAATCCTCGATGCGTTTCGCCAAGCCGTCCCATCGGTCCGAGCGTTCTCCCAGGTCGGCGGCCCACCGTCCCATCAATCGGACGGCGTTGTACCAGAGCCCCTGGATCTCCACCGGCTTGCCCCGCCGCGGCGTGACCACCCAGTCCTCCACCTTGGCATCCATCCACGTCAATGCATAGCCCGGCGCTCCGGCCTTCAAGAGGCCGTCACGTTCGTCGATGCCGATCCCAAAACTGGTTCCCGTCAGATGATGCTCGATGATTCCTTTCAATGCCGGATACAACACCATCAGCGTGTCCCGGTCGCCCGTCACCTCGTAATACCGATCGAGTGCGTGAAAGAACCACAAGGTGGCATCCGCCGTATGGTACAGTCCGGTGCGTTTCCCCTCGGGAAACAAATTCGGGATGAGTCCGTCCTTGATGTACCGGGCGAAGGTTCGGAGAATCGCTCGAGCCTCCCGATGACGGCCGGTGCACAGCGTGAGTCCTTCCAGACTGATCATCGTGTCCCGTCCCCAGTCGGTGAACCAATGGTACCCGGCAATGACAGTCCGCGCTTCATCTCCCGAGGCCTGGGCCAAGGCATGTTCTTCCATGCGACTACCGGGGAACACGATGAACTGGTCCGCCGCGAGGGTAAGCCGCACTTCGAAGGGGTCGGTCGGTCGGGTTTGAGAAACGAGCTTTACTAACCGAGCGCGCTCGGCGTCGAATATGGCGGCCGGGTCGTATTGAAGATTCTCCCATGGTTCCATGCTGGCCACGAACGCGACCGGCTGATCTTGCCTTAACTGCACTGAAAAATAGCCGGGACTCTCGAGATCCTCGACATACAAAGATCCGCGATCTCGGTCGACTCGATACGACACGCCATGGCTGATGTATGAGTCCATCACGAACACGCCCGCATGCGGTCTTAAACAGAGTTTCAAGGGAGCCACCCCTTCGCATACCTGTACTTCATAACGTTCTCTCACGGCCGTGAGAAGAAATGGACCTCGACGCGCCTCACTGAGCGGCGCGTCGGGCATGCGAAAGGTGATGAACGGTCGCAGCCGCAACGTGAGGGGCTCTCCGGCACGCAGCCGGTATTCCACATAGACCGTGTTCTGGCCATACGGCATGATGACGCGCTTGAGCACCTCGCGACCGTGGCATGAGAAGCTCCATATCGGAGTTCGCCATTCTCGGCGAAAAACCGTAAGATATTCGAAGATGTCCGTGTCCAATGAGCCATCCGCGTGTTCCGCACCACTCAGCCGCACGGACTGCCCGCCGACATCGAGTTCTTCATCAAGCCGGGGAATCACCGTGGTGCGTCCCCTCGGCGCAGGCAAGTCGGGGACGAATATTCCGTGATAACGGCGTGTCGCAATCTGCATGACCGTGCTGGATGAGTACCCTCCCAACCCGTTTGTCACCAGCCATTCGAGAGACAAAAAAGCATTCACATCCCCATTTCGGTTCCATGGCAGAGTGATCGCCGGCTCGGATTGAGGCGGTGATGCAATTATCGCGTCGCTCATGGGCTTTGCTCTTGAGCGCCGGCCGCGACATCCCGTTCGATGCGAAAAACCGTCGCCGACTCGGCGGGGATATGCCAGCCTTCTTCGGTCAGTGGATTGACGATTCCCGGTCCGTCGTATTGCGGATGATCGCTCGACCAGAGAAGCGTCCAATATCCGCCCGGTGGCGGCGCCAACAGCGGCTCGGGAGCCGGAACAAAGTGGAGGTCCGCCCCTAGATTGATCACCACAAGCCGGTCATAGCCCGTTTCTTCGAAATAACGGACGGCCAAGGCCTGCGGCCCCAAGACGGCTCCATCGAGTGCCTCACGGGACTGCGCCGAGAACACGAGATCCTCGCGACGCAGTCGTAACAGGTCCCGGCAGAGCCGGTAGAGGGGACCGTGCGCATGACGTTCGGTGCGGTCCAGCTTGGATCGTTCGAACGTCATGGGGTCGTTAGGATCGAACATCGACCGTTGGGCTTCCTCGGAGGCATAGCTGGGAAATTGACTCAGGAACTCCCGCCGTCCTTGTGTCACTTTCGGACCGATCTCCTGGCCGGCGAAATCCACGAAGTACAGAAAGGGGTTCGAGGCGCCGTACTCCTGTCCCATGAACAACATGGGGGTCTGCGGAGCCAGCAAGTTGATCGCCGTGAGCACTCGGTACCGTCCCGGGCTCGTCAACGTATGAAGGCGGTTGCCGGTCAGGGTATTTCCGATCTGATCGTGATTTTGAATGTAGAACACGAAGCGAGCGGCCGGCTCATGTTTCACGACGGTACCTCTGGCTTTGCGTTGCCAATGGTACCGCTGGCCTTGATACAAGAATCCGCGCTTCAAGGCCGAGAGAAATTCCTGCGGCGTACCGCGATAGTCCGTGTAGTAGGCCTCGCTCCGACCGGTCGCCGCCACCCTCGACACATGATGAAAGTCGTCGCTCCAAACGGCGTCCATGCCCCATCCACCCTCGTTGACGGCCTGTACCGCTCGAATCTCCTGCGATTCACTCTCCGCGATCAAGACGATGGATCGCCGGCCCGCCACATGCCGCGTCTCTGAAGAGAGTGTCGCCAGGATATGCTCCTTGCTGGCATCGTGAATGGCGTGGGTCGCGTCGAGCCTGAGACCATCGAGATGAAATTCGTCGATCCAATAACAGGCATTCCGGACGACCAGTTCCCGCATGCCCTCCGACCTCGGCCCGTCGAAATTGAGGGCTTGCCCCCACTCATTCGAATACCGGTCGGTGACGTAATCATCGCTGAATGCCGACAAGTAATTCCCATCCGGTCCAAAATGGTTGTAGACCACGTCGAGAATGACCCCCAGTCCCTTCTCATGAGCGGCGTCCACAAAGCGCTTGAAGGCGTCATAGTCCCCGTACATATGTGAGGGAGCGAACAGACACACCCCGTCGTATCCCCAATTCCATCGACCGGGGAATTCCGCGATCGGCATGATTTCCAGCAGCGTGATCCCAAGACGCTTGAGCGAATCCAGTTCTTGAATCGCGGCATCGAAGGTACCCTCCTCGGTGAACGCGCCGATATGGAGTTCATAGATGACCTGCCCCGCGATCCGGACACCAGGCCAATCGTGGTCCCGCCATCGATAGGAGGAGTTGTCCACGATTTGCGAAGGACCGTGAGGCCCCTCGGGTTGGAAACGCGAACAGGGATCGGGATAGTCCTGTTTTTCGTCGATCCGATAGCGGTAGGTCATTCCGGAATTCGCATCTGAAACGATTCCCGTGAAGTGACCCATGTCACCGTCTCTGTCGAGCGGTCGCGTATGGCCGCTCCCGAGTACCACGTCGATGCGTTCGGCTTTGGGAGCCCACACCCGAAACTGCACACCCTTTTCTACTACCTGCGCTCCGAGCAGACTCATGTGAGGTGTCATGGAAGCTGTGATTCCGTGGTCGTGCCTGTCGTGAAGTTGCACGGCTGCATCGCGACACCTGTACCTATCGGGTTCGGGGCAGAACTCGTACTCGGCACCCCCCTAGATACAGAGCTGGAGGAATCACAGACGGGCGAGAAATCCTTTCAAGCCGATTGCGCGTCCATCGTCGGAGGTGACGGCTTCTCCCTCGTCCCATACCCACTTTTCGTGGCCTGTGACGCTGACGAGCCGATACACCAGCACATACGGACGTCGTGCCGTGACCGCCTCCTCTATGGTATTCCACGCTCGATCCCGATCAAGCGGATGCACCCAGTCACCGAGCGCGTGGGTATGAATGGCCCCCTCTCCCGCACCGGGATCATCGAGCCATTGGGTGATCGCGGCATCGATATAGTCCAATGTCCGACGCGGCTCGAAGCGACATCTGTACAACAGGACATCTCGGGTATTCCTCAAAAGCAAGCTGGCGAACGGACTCGCCGAGCCGCCTTCTTTCGTCAGGGAGGGCGGACTCGTGAGGTTGTGTATCACCAACGAATACCCTTGGTGACGTCTCAATCGATTGTGCAAGGGTTTCACCACCATATGCATCACGCACCAGGAACCATCTCGCCGCTGGAAGATTTCTTGCCGCACGACCTTTCGCTCATGGCGAGCCCGACGACAGATATGTCCCCATCGAGCCGCCGCATTCGCCTTTCCAGGAAAGATACGGTAGAGCGGCCGGCCCTTGATGTCGTCGCTCGGGTAGCCGGTGAGAACTTGCGCGCCCTGATTCCATTCGGTCACGCGCCCGCGAAGATTCACCAACACGATGCCGACGTTGTGCATATCATCGACGAACGAATGGAGTTGATGTTGACTGGAGGCAAGCTCGTCATGAGACTGGAGGAGTTGCCGCCTGGTTCGCTCAACGTACAGGCACGCCAAACCGAGACTTGTAATCGTCGCGGCGCCGATGGCGCGATTCACTGCGGCCAATTGAAAATCTCCCAGCGGACCGATCCAGAGTCCGATCAGTAGGAGGACCAGTGCCGCTGCGGTCACCGACGCAATGGTACGCGCACCGTCCCACAACAGAGCCAGTACGATGGCTGTTGAGTAAGGAACCCAAATTGCGATTCCATCCGGCAATCCGGTATCGAGGATGAAGGTCCCGAACAGGACGAAAAGGGTCAGAAATCCCAGTACGCTCGAACGTGCGCTCGATCGGAAGTCTTCGACATGCTTCCCTATCGACTCCATCGTTTGAAGTATCGGGACGTCCTGAGCGATGATGCCCATGGTCCAGGGCGTCGGAACGACCTGAGGCACAGCCGGTCGCTCACATCTATAGCGCCGATCGATACGGGCTTCGCTCGGCCCATGAGCAGTCTACAATTGTCCGAACTTCGTTTGCCAAGCGGCTGCGGCATCCGGCGTGATGGCTCCCACGGCATCCACGAGCGAAAGAGCCCCGACGAGGTCTCCATTTACATCCACGACCGGAACATGACGGATGCGATGGTGGAGCATGGCGGAAATCGCGTCGGCGAGAATGGCGTCCTCGCGGCATCGGACGACCATACGTTGTTTGAGCAGCTCATGGAGCGGGGTCGAGCCCGCTTTGTCTTCGGCGACGACATGGATCGCTAGATCATATTCCGTGAGGGCAATGACCGGTTCTGTCTCCAAACACACGACCAGGATAGGCACGTTCTGACTTTTGATGACTTCAATCGCTTCTCTGACGGTGGCGGAAGCCGCGGATGTCGCGATCTCTTGAGTCATAAGGTCCCTGACAAGGCGGTCCTCGCCCGGCAGTACTCGATAGGCCTCATCATTGGTGGATTCCCCGAAAATTCCTGAACGGGGGCGTGGGGACACCGTCAGCATATGCGAGTCATAGAGAGTCATGCGTTGCCATCTCGTTGAGTCGCGAATAGCCTCGTCTCGACGACTTCGGGGCCGACTGTGCTTCCATGCCGTTCGCCTTTATTTGATCGCTCGAATCGAGAGGGCATGGTTCTGTTCGTTGATCTTGGCTTCTACCTGATCGCCTTTCTTAATCGTCCCTTTCATGTCGGTCGTTTTATCGGTGTGTAAACGAACCTCTCCTCCTTCCTTGGTCTTGACGAAATACTCGGCGTCATCAATGCGGAACAATTCTCCCCTGATGGTCTTCGCACCGCCTGCCTCGGCACTGTCCTCTTTGATATGTCGCTGCTTATCATCATCCGATTGAAATCCATACTTTTGGGTATTCGTCAACGAGTCGGTTTTCATCGTGTCCGAAGGACTCGGTGCATGTTCGGCCTGAACATAGGAAGACAAGCCAAGGAACAACACGGCGCCACACAATGCAACTCCTAAGATTGTTGGAATTCGTTTCATGCGACCCTCCTCGCAGTTTTCGCGATCCAATCGATCTCTCCACTACTTCCGTCATCCATATAATCCAAATAAACCAATCGGACCAGTTTGCGATCTAGGAGTTTCCCCGGGTAACGAAACGTTGCCGGGGGTTCTGCCCAGTACGTGGAAATGGTGTGAGGCAGTACTCTGACGACTATTGCACTGATCCTGGATAGAGCAACAGACATGATCATTGACACGCGGCTCCCGATGATTCCACGGACCATCGTCGTACTGAGGGCGCTGCAATTGGGAGATTTATTGTGTGCGGTTCCGGCCTTCCGCTCGTTGCGGATCGCTTTCCCCACGGCTCACATCGCGCTCCTCGGGCTTCCATGGTCGAAAACCTTCGTCGATCGCTTTGACCGGTATCTTGATGAATTCATCGAATTTCCTGGTTACCCGGGGCTCCCCGAGCAGCCGGTCGCGGTGTCCGCGATTCCCGATTTTTTAACGGCCATGCAACGGCGTCGATTCGACCTCGCGCTTCAAATGCATGGAAGCGGCCAATACACCAACCAGCTCCTCACCCTCCTCGGCGCGAAAATGACAGCCGGTTTCGTGCCTGCAGGCGACCAGAGTCCCGACGAAGGACTCTTCATGCCTTATCCCGACCATGTACCTGAGCCCGAGCGCCATCTGGCATTGCTCCGCCATCTCGGCATTCCCGCCTATGACCACCGCTTGGAATTCCCGCTGAACGGACAGGACACGGCGACCTTCCGTCGTCTTCAATCCGTCCACGGGCTTGAAGCAGGGTCGTATATATGTCTGCATCCCGGTGGACGAGGCTCCGCCCGCCGATGGGCTCCGCATTTGTTCGGCTCCGTGGCGGATCGATTGGTCAAGCAAGGGTATCGAGTCGTGATCACCGGCACGGAAGAAGAGCGTCCGGTCACGAAAGTCGTGATGACCCACATGCGTGAGAATGCGACCGATCTGGTGGGACAAACGGATCTCGGCACACTGGCGGTCCTCTTGAGCCGATCGGCTCAGTTGATCGCCAACGATACCGGCGTCTCCCACCTGGCGGCGGCCCTCCAGGTCCCCAGCGTCATCGTGTGCGTCGGTTCCGATCCGATTCGGTGGGGTCCGCAAGATCGCGTCTTGCATCGCGTGCTCATCGGGCAGGCCACGACCGTCGAAGAAGTTCTGGCGGAGGTTCAGGCGCTGGACGCCTTATCTTTCTACCGGTCCACCAGGACCGAGAGCGTTAATTGCCTGGAACACATCATCGCCGACTTCCGGGCGTATGGCTCGCTGAACCGACCATCCCCGCGCGAGAGTCAACAGTCTAACGTATCGGGCCTGCGATGAGACCGCTGCGCATTTTCACATGGCATGTACATGGGAACTACCTGTACTACCTGACTCAGGGGCCGCACGAGTTTTATCTGCCGATCGGCGGATCCGGAACGGGGTATGCCGGAGCCGCTCCCGGTTTTCCTTGGTCGGCACGAGTTCACGACTTGCCGATCGACGAGATCCCTCGACTCGACTTCGACGTCATACTGTTCCAGTCCCGCACGCATTACCTGCGCGATCAATACGATATTTTGACGGCTCGGCAACGTCGCCTGCCGGCCATCTTTCTCGAACATGATCCTCCCCAGGAACATCCCACCAACACCCGCCACGTCGTCGATGATCCCTCCATGTTGCTCGTGCACGTCACGCCGTTCAACGAGCTCATGTGGGACAACGGGAAAACTCCGACCAGGATCATCGAGCACGGGGTCCTGGTGCCGCACGGCGTTCGGTACACCGGGGAGATTCCCAAGGGTCTTGTCGTCGTGAACGGACTGCGGCGACGCGGGCGCCGCCTCGGCAGCGACGTATTCGAGCGGGTGCGACGGGAAATCCCGTTGGATCTTGTCGGGATGGAATCGGAGGAATTGGGCGGGCTGGGAGAAATGTCACATGACGCCTTGCCGCAGCTGATGTGCCGATACCGATTCATGTTCAATCCCATCCGCTATACGAGTCTTGGTCTGTCGGTGTGCGAAGCCATGGCACTTGGTGTGCCGGTCGTCGGCCTGGCCACCACTGAAATGGCGACGCTCATCGCACAGGGTCGGTCCGGCTATGTCCATACCGATCTCCGCCGCCTGATCGGTTACATGCAAATGCTCTTGTCCGATCCGGCCGAGGCGCATCGAGCGAGTCTCGAAACCCGTCGAGAAGGACAGCGCCGTTTCAACATCACTCGCTTCATCGACGATTGGAATGCGGTATTCGCCGCAGCCCTTCGTCAAGGAACGGCGTATGAGAGACCGCGCCAGACTGAGCCACTCTTGGCAGGATAAGGAAAGACATGAAGCGGCAAATCGCCCTGATCAGCGAACATGCGTCCCCCGTCAGTCTTCTCGGCGGCGTCGACTGCGGCGGACAGAACCTCTACGTGGGCCAAGTCGCCAAATGCCTGGCCGCGATGGGGTGCGACGTCGACGTCTTCACGAGACGGGACAGCAGCATCCTCCCCGAGACCGCCGAGTGGGTGAACGGCGTGCGGATCATCCATGTCCCGGCCGGGCCCCCGACCTATGTCCGAAAGGAAGACCTGCTGCCCTACATGGGCTCTTTCACGGAGTACATGCTGCAGTTCTGCCGCTGTCAACGGAAGGCCTACGACCTCATACACGCCAATTTCTGGATGTCCGGTTTGGTGGCGGCCGAGCTGAAGAAGCAGTTGGGCATCCCCTTCGTCATCACGTTCCATGCGTTGGGCCGCGTCCGGCGTCAATTTCAGCGCCAGGCCGATGAATTCCCCGACGAGCGTTTCGACGTCGAGGACCGTCTGGTGGAAGAAGCCGACCGCATCATCGCGGAAGCCCCGCAAGACGAAGAAGACCTCATCCGGCTCTATAACGCCGATCCCATGAACATCACCATGATCCCATGCGGATTCGATCCGGCCGAACTGGCGCCGATCAGCAAGACCCTGGCCCGTATCTCGCTCGGTTTACCGCCGGAGGAACGCGTCGTCCTTCATCTGGGCCGTTTGGTTCCCCGCAAGGGAACCGAGACGGTCATCCGTGCATTCGGACGGCTCCTGCATCGCCATCGGATGTCGGCGAGATTATTGATCGTGGGAGGTGACCGCGACGATCCGGATCCGCACGCCACCCCGGAAATCGCGCGATTGCAGAACATCGCCCGCGAGGAACACATCGCCGACCACGTGACGTTCGTCGGCCGGCGCGGGCGGGAGGTCTTGAAATACTACTACAGCGCCGCGGACATGTTCGTGACGACCCCGTGGTATGAACCGTTCGGCATCACTCCGTTGGAAGCGATGGCCTGCGGAACCCCGGTCATCGGGTCAAACGTCGGGGGCATCAAATTCACGGTCCGTGACGGAGAAACCGGGTATCTGGTCGCGCCGCGAGATCCGGACGGCCTGGCGGAAAAGATCGCGTACCTCTATGCCAATCCCAAGCTGCTCGGTGTATTCAGCCGACAGGCCATACAACGGGTCAACGATCTCTTTACCTGGAATAAAGTCGTCAAAGGATTGAAGGGACTGTACGAGCAGGTCCTCGCCGACAAACAATTGACCGGGACCTATCGGACGGACGAACGAGATTTCGTGGAGGCGCAATTCGACGGCGTCATCAAGTCGCTGAAGGACCATCAACGCCCCATGTCCGTGCCCATCTTGGAGACAGCCCACCTCCTGAGCGACGCGTTTGCCCGAGGCGGCAAGGCGCTGGTCTGCGCCTCACCCGGACAAACCTGGGCAGCCCACATGCTGGTGCAACAGCTGCTCCACGCAGCCGGCAGCGGGCGTCCCGGCTTGCCGGCCATCGCCATTCACGCGTACGAGCGAGCATCCGGCGACCCAAGCGACGACCTCGGCCCCGCCGAACAAGTGGACATCTTTGCCCGGCCCGGTGATGTGATCATCGGCATCGGCCTTGATGGAGTCGGTACATCCCTATCGCGGACCTTCGAGGCGGCGGCGCAACGCGGACTCCAAGCGATCGCCATTGTCGGGAATGAAACCGATTCGGAACAATACGAGGCGCACGTCACGGTCGCGATCAGCTCTCCGCATACACACGCGCGCGAATCCCTCTACCTCGTCCTCCTCCACATTCTGTGCGGCATCGTCCAGCAGCGCGTGTGCGCCACGGACCGAAGCTCCACCGTAGGCACCTTGCACTCGATCGCCGAACTCCCCCGCCGTGCCAGAACCCGTACGACAAGCCGCCGTCCATCCGCTCAACCTTCGGCCCGGAGACCCTGACGATGACACCGACTTCTTCATTGCACGGCAAAGTGGCGCTCGTGACCGGGGGCGCACAGGGTCTGGGTGAAGCCCTGTGTCGAACGCTGGCGCAACACGGCACCACCGTCGCCATCGCCGACATCCGAAGTGACAACGCCGTCACCCTCGCCTCGAAGTTAAACAGCGACGGTTTCCACACCATCGCCGTACCGATGGATGTCACGGATGAGAAGGCGGCGGAACTGGCCCTGCGTCGATTCTGCGACCGGTACGGCAGCTTGGACATCCTCGTCAACAACGCCGCGATCGACAAGACCGTATCCGTGGAAGAGCTGACCATACCGGAGTGGGACCGCATCTTGGCGACGAACCTTCGCGGCCCGTTCGTGATGTCGAAACTCGCGCTCTCCATCATGGCCCCACGGCGTACCGGTCACATCGTCAACATCGTGTCGACGGCCGCCAAACGGGCTTGGGCCAACGCTTCAGCCTATCACGCCAGCAAGTGGGGCCTGCTGGGGTTCAGCCACGCGCTCCACGTCGAGGCGCGATCCATCGGCATAAAGGTCACGGCGGTCATCAGCGGCGGCATGCGTACGCCGTTTTTACTCGATCGGTTTCCTGACATCGACCTGGCGAGCCTACAAGATCCACGCAACGTCGCCGAAACCGTTCTGTGCATTCTTCGACTGCCCGCCGAAACGGTCGTGCCGGAAATCACCGTCATTCCGATGCGGGAGACGTCGTGGCCATGATCGCCAAAGCGGTGTTTTTGGACAAAGACGGAACATTGATCGAGAATCGCCCATTCTATCGGGGCCCGGAGCATATCCAATGGATGTCGGGAGCCATCGATGGTTTGCGCCTCTTGCACCGCTCCGGTTATGCACTCATCGTCGTGTCGAACCAGGGAGGCATCGCACAGGGTTGGTTCACGGTCGAAGATCTGATGCACGAGCAAATCGCGCTCCGGGCCGAGCTCGCAAAGTTCGAGGTTCCTCTCGCGGGGTTTTATTACTGTCCTCATCATCCAGAAGGCACGGTGCCCTCGTTCACCATGGAGTGCTATTGCCGAAAACCCTATCCCGGCCTGCTGACTCAAGCAGCCGGTGAACTCAACGTGGATCTGACGCATTCCTGGATGGTCGGCGATATCCTGCACGACATCGAAGCGGGCCGTGCAGCCGGCTGCCGAACCGTGTTGCTCACAAACGGCAATGAAACCGAATGGAACCTCACGGCTTGCCGATGGCCTGATTTCATAGCGGACGACGTGTTTGAAGCAGCCCAACTCATCACATTCACCGACCTGACGGCGACCAGTGAGCGACCGTCCGCGCAGGAAGACGGATCGAAGGACCCCGAACGGTGATTTCCATTGACCGATCTCGAGCCCATCCGTGGCGGAAGGCACGCCGGATACTCTGTGTGCGGCTGGATGCGTTGGGTGATGTCATTATGACAAGCCCGGCGCTGGAGGCGGTGAAGCGGTCGGCCCCTGACCGCCGGGTGACCCTCCTGACTTCTCCGAGCGGCGCTCAGGCCGGTCGTCTTCTGCCTTGCGTCGACGAGGTATGGGTCTATGAAGCACCGTGGATGAAGGGCCACCCCACGGGCGAATCGGCTGCGGCAGACCGAGAGATGATCTCCCGCCTGCGCCTCGGCGCATTCGACGCGGCCATCGTGTTCACCGTGTACAGTCAGAACCCGCTTCCCGCCGCCTTGATGTGCTGGTTTGCGGAGATTCCGCTGCGTGCCGCGCACTGCCGGGAAAACCCGTACCATTTGCTTACGGACTGGATTCCTGAACCGGAGCCGGACTCATACATCCGCCATGAGGTCCGGCGTCAGCTGGACCTGGTCCGCCATATCGGCGCCGAAACCACAGACGAGCGTCTTTTCTTACAGATCCCCGATTCGGCATTCGATACACTCGACGAGATTGTGGGACGGCTCCGCACACAGGTGGATGGGGCCGTGGCCGTTCACGCCGGCGCGACGGCCGCCAGCCGGCGCTATCCGGCCGAGCAATTCGCCGTCGCGGCGGATCGGCTGGCCCGGACATTGGATGCGCCGATTATCTTTACCGGTGTCGAGAGCGAGCGGGCGCTGGTGGAGTCGATCCGGGCCCGAATGAACACCCCCGCATACTCGCTCGTCGGACGGCTTGCCCTTCCTGAACTGGCCGCATTGCTGACCCGCGTACGGGTCTTGATCTCGAACAATACGGGCACGGTCCATGTCGCCGCCGCCATGGGCACGCCCGTCGTCGATCTCTATGCCTTGACCAATCCCCAACACACGCCCTGGCGGGTCCCCCACCGCGTCTTGTTCCACGACGTTCCCTGCAAGTTTTGTTACAAAAGCACATGCCCGCAAACGCACCACGATTGCTTGCGCTTGATCACGCCGGACGAAATCGTCGAGGCCGCGGCGGAACTGGTCGGCCTCAAATCGGGATCGCCGCCCGAGAAAGGATTACACCTTGTACACACTCGGGCTTAACGCGGCGTTTCACGACTCTTCGGCCTGCTTGGTCCATGATGGAATGGTCCTCGCCGCAGCCGAAGAAGAGCGGTTTACGCGGGTCAAGCATGCCAAGCGTCCCATCCCGTTCAGCACCTATGAACTGCCGTTCCATGCCGTCGCCTTTTGTCTACGCCGCGCCGGCATCACATTGAAGGACGTCGACCATGTCGCCTATGCCTACGACCCTACCGGCAAGCTGGGCGACCATATTGGCGACGCGTCGTTGACGTTGCCGATGGAACCGAGCGCCCATCCGGTTGCGGCCGAATGGGAATCGCCCTGGGACCCGCTTTTTCTTTCTTCCATCGTGAATGCGCCACGGCATCTGGCCGCAGGCGCCCCGCATCATCTGCTTGAATGGTTCACCGGCGTGACCGCCCAGGGTCCTTTTCAATGGCACTGGGTCGATCATCACGAAGCCCACGCGGCCAGCGCCTTCCTGCCTTCGCCTTTCGACCACGCCGCCGTGCTCACGCTTGACGGCAGAGGGGAGCGGGCCACCACGACGTATCATGTGGGTGAAGGTCACCAGTTGTGTCGACTCGGTCAAGTCGACATGCCGCACTCGTTGGGATTGCTGTATGAGGAGCTGACCACCTACTTGGGGTTTCTGCACTCGTCGGACGAATATAAGGTCATGGCCCTCGCTTCCTACGGGAAACCCAGCTTCAAACGGTTCTTCCAAGACATCGTGCAGGTCCAAGGTAACGGCCAATATCGGATCCGCTCCCATCGGTTTGACGACATCGTTGGACCCCCGCGCCGGCCCGGGTCACCGTTCGAGCAACGGCATTATGATCTTGCCCGTTCATTGCAAGACGTATTGCAAGAGACGGCATTGGCCTTGACGGAGTGGATGCATCAGGCGTCCCGCTCGCGACACCTGTGCATGGCCGGGGGCGTGGCATTGAACTGCGTCATGAATGCCTATCTCCGTGATCACGGCCCATTTGGATCGATCTGGGTCCAGCCGGCGGCCGGTGACGCCGGTACCGCGATGGGGGCGGCGCTCATGATCGACGCGGCGCAACGATCGCCGACGGGGCCGCGATCCTTCCAGATGGACCATGCGTTCTGGGGACCTTCGTACGGCGAAGAGGACATCGAATCCGTATTGCGTCGCGCCAAACTTACGTTCCGCCGCCTGGTCGATGTCGAAGGAGAAACCGCCGAGTTATTGGCGCGCGATCATATTCTCGGCTGGTTTCAAGGCGCGATGGAATTCGGCCCCCGCGCATTGGGAAGCCGATCGATCCTCGCCTCCCCGATCAACCCGACCATGCAGGATCGATTGAACGACATCAAAGATCGAGAAGATTTTCGACCGGTGGCGCCCGTCGTGTTGGAAGAGGCCGCCGCTCAATGGTTCGAGGGTGCCGCACATTCGCCGTTCATGCTCTTTACCTATCAAGTGCGGCCTGACCGAGCGAATCGAATCCCCGCCGTCCGACACGTCGACGGATCGGCGAGGGTACAAACGGTCACGCGTCTGCAACACCCTCGTTATTACGATCTGATCAAAGCGTTCGAAGCCAGGACGGGCGTCCCGGTATTGGTCAACACGTCGTTCAATACGAGAGGCGCGCCGATCGTCTGTACCCCGCGCGAGGCCGTGGAAGCCTATAGCAGCTCACCACTGGACGCGCTGGTGATCGGTCCGTTTCTCCTGACTAAGAACGGCCGCCGCCCATGACAAGGGTCGTTCGATGAAGCATCATGCTACTTCCGACGCGGCAGTCGTCATGGAATCCGCGAACCCTCAAGCAGAGTGCCTAGTGATCAGCGTGGTTATTCCCACCTTCGATCGTCCCGCCCTACTGCGGCGCTGTCTGGAATCCCTGGTTGATCAAACCATGGCCCCTCCGTCGTACGAGGTCATCGTGGTCGCCGACGGGCCATCCACGGCGACGCAGGAAGTCGTCGATCAATTGCGGAAGACCACGCCGACACCCGAATTGCGGTACCTTGAATGTCCCGTTCACCGTGGTCCGGCCGCCGCCCGGAATCTCGGCTGGCAATCGGCGCGCGGAACAGTCATCGCATTTACCGACGACGATTGCATCGTCCAGCCCACCTGGCTCGAAGCCGGTTGGGCGGCCTTATCGGATGACCATCGGGTCTCCGGGCTGTGGGGACGCATCGTCGTTCCGATCCCCGCTGAGCCGACCGACCATGAGTGGAACACGAAACAGTTGGAGCACTCGCCGGGGGCCACGGCCAACTGTTTCTATCGTAAAACGGCGTTGGAAGCGGTTGGCGGGTTCGACGAGCGCTTTACGGCGGCGTGGCGGGAAGACAGCGACCTGCAGTTCACGTTGCTGGAACAGGGACACCGGATGACATCTTGCCCGCAGGCCGTTGTGTTTCATCCGGCCCGCTTGGCCCCATGGGGGATCAGCCTCGGGCAACAGCGTAACAACCTCTATAACGCGTTGTTGTACAAAAAGCACCCGCGTCTCTATCGGTCACGGATTCAGCGACAGCCACCCTGGCGCTATTATGTAACCGTGGCGGCGTTGTTATTCACCGCCGCGGCAACCATCGCCCAATGGACGACCGGCATATGGGTCGGCCTGGTGTTATGGCTGGTAATGACGGCATGGTTGAGTGCGAAGCGCTTACGCGAGACATCCCGCCGGCCCGGCCACATTCTTGAAATGGTCGTGACGTCGGCGCTGATTCCTCCGTTGGCCGTATTTTGGCGGCTCCAAGGAGCCTGGAGATTCCAGGTGGCCTTTTTGTAACGACTGACGATGCCGGGTGGCTCAACGATCATGGGTGTCGAACTCTTGTGACCTGCGTCATGATCAAACGTCTGAATGTCGGATGCGGCCCTCAACACATTCGCGGATGGTTGAATGCAGACCTCCACCCGGGTCCCGGAATCGATCTGGCGGGGGACATCCGAAGCGGCCTCGCTCTGGAAGCCGACAGCATCCATTATATCGTGGCCATGCACATGCTTCAGGATGTGCCTTATCCGGATATCCCCGTCGTCCTGCAAGAACTGAAACGGGTCCTTACCCCCGACGGCGTATTGCGGCTGGGGTTGCCGGATTTGGACAAGGCGATCCGTGCCTACCTTGCCGGCGATCACGGCTACTTCCATGTACCGGACAGCGATGCCCTCGCCATCGGCACGAAACTCGTGACGCAAATCATTTGGTATGGCTCCGTGCGAACGCCGTTCACGTTCGACTGCATCGTGGAACTCCTGACGCGCGCTGGGTTTCATCATGTCCACCGCTGCGAGTTCCGCCGGACCGAAAGCGGCTATGCGGAGATCGTCCACCTCGATAACCGGCCTCGAGAAAGTCTGTTCGTCGAGGCGATGAAATAGGCACCTTCCTCGCACCATGTCACGCAGCGCTCCATCGCGTCGTCGAATACTCGTCGTCTCTCCGCACTGTGACGATGCCGTGTTCGCCTGCGGCTCGCTGCTCGCCACGTATCCAGGCTCCACCGTCGTGACGGTCTGCGGCGAAGGCCCGGGCCCGGGCGGATCACTCACGGAATGGGATCGAGCGAGCGGTTTTCGAACCGGCGACGACGTCATGGCACTCCGGCGCCAAGAGGATGCGCGGGCGCTGTCGCTGTTGGGAGCATACGGCCTCTGGTTGCCGTTTTACGACAGCCAGTACCACAACCCGGTGTCGTGCTCCGACGTCGTGCGGGCCTTGTCCGCGGTGGTCGAGACGGTCGGATCGCATAGCCTGTTCGCCCCATTGGGTCTTTTTCACAGTGATCATCGATTGACCTCCCAAGCCTGTCTCGCACTGAGGGACCGATACCCCGGATTCACATGGCATTTTTATGAAGACGCCCTGTATCGGCATATTCCGAATCTTCTGGCCGAACGCCTTGCCTCCCTCCGAACCAGCGGCATTCGCACCAGACGGATCAATCTCAACCTTTTGCTCGGCTCTCCATCGGCGGATCGTAAACGGTCCGCCGTCCATTGCTACGTCTCCCAGCTCCGGGCCCTTACGACTCCCGGACGTCCCGGCTACGAAGATGTGTTTCTCCCTGAACGGTATTGGATGATTCAGCCGTGATGGAACAGGATCGCCCTCTTTCGAGCCACCCCCATCGTGACGACCGAACGACCGCCGTCGTCTTGACCCACGATCGCGCCGATGAGGTGCTGTGCACGATCGGTCACCTGGCCCGGATGCCGGAAGAACCGACGATCATCGTCGTGGACAATGCTTCGTCCGACGGGACCGCCGCGCGGATCGCAACCCGCTACCCCGCCGTTCAGGTCTTGCCGATGCGCACGAACCTGGGGGCAGCGGCGCGCAATGCCGGAATCCGACATGCGACAACGAAGTATGTCGCCCTCTGTGACGATGACACCTGGTGGACGGACGGGTCTCTTGCGATTGCGGCGGACGTGTTGGACCGCCACGAGCGCGTGGCGGTCGTCACCGCCAGAGTTCTGGTAGGTTCCGATCAGCACGAGGATTCGACATGCCGCGCCATGGCCCGGAGTCCACTCCCCCGCTTGGCCGATCTACCGGGGCCGACGATTCTTGGATTTCTGGCCGGTGCATCCTTAGTACGTCGGTCCGCGTTCCTGGAGGTCGGCGGCTTTGAACCGCGTTTTTTCTTGGGAGGGGAGGAAGCACTGGTGGCCTATGACTTGGCGGATGCCGGATGGTCGATGCTGTACCTGGCCGCAGCGACCGTGCGGCACATGCCGTCGCCCCATCGAGACGCGGCACAGCGCCGACGTCTCCTGGTCCGCAATGCCTTATGGCTGGCGTGGATGCGTCGCCCCTACAGCTCCGCCTGGCGGGAAACCAGGCGGACATTGGTCCGGCTCAAGACCGATCCGGCCGTTCGAGAGGGTTTTCTCGATGCGTTGAGGGGCCTGTCGTGGGTATGGCGGCGGAGGCGGCCGATCTCTAGGCAGACCGAAGCGCTCGTTCAAATGCTCGAACGACCACCGCATCGCGGAACCGACGTCATGGCGACGTCACCGACGTAATGCGCGCGTCGTCCTTGGAGAGCTGCGTCCGCCTGGACAGCCACCGCCGCAGGACCCATACCGCGCCGATCATTACGACGGCGGACCCCGCCAACACCAGGTAACTTCCCAGACCGGGATTGCGCAGTGTCGTCGTGACTTGGTCCACGAACATCGCGATGGCCAATAGACCGGGCAATTCTCCAAGAACGGTTCCCCAGAGGAAATCCTTGGCGCGAATATGCGTGGCACCGGCGATCATATTGACCACCGTAAAAGGAGCGACCGGAATCACTCGCACGGCGACGACGGCCAGGACTCCTTTGGTGGCGAGATGACGGCTCAATCGATACAGGCGAGTGGACCAACGTTCCACCAGTTGCCGTCCCACCAACCGGCCGATTCCGAACGTCACCATCGCGCTGAGCGTCATGCCGATAAAACTATAGACAAAGCCGTGAAGGGGACCGAAGACCAGTATGGTCGCCGCCACCAGTGCCGTCACCGGCGCGACGACAAGCCCGCCGAGCACGAATGCTCCCACGATGATGAACGGCGCCGCCGGGCCGCGCTCGAATTCCTGCGCATAGGCCGTGAGCCGTGACAGTTCCAGCCACTCTCCGAGGGGCGACCACCGCCAGGCGGCCGCAAGCGCCGCCACCACGAGCAATACGGCCACCCCCATGACGAGCTGCCGCTGGACTGAAGACTGATGCTCGACGGGAACGAGTTGGGTCTCATACGGCCGGCTCGGGTCGATGAACTCCTCGTCCGGCACCAACTCGTCGACTTCGTCCGGAATATGTTTGTCGAACACCTCGAGCGTTCGTTCTCGACCGCGAAGGGCCTCCACGCCGGCGATGAGCCTCGAATACCGACGCAGGGCCTGCGCGACCTCATCCGGGGTGACGTTCAAATGTTCACCAAGGAGGCGATTGCGGAACGCCGCGATTTGCTCCATGACCTTCGGGTTATCCGATGCCTGAACGGCCACATCACATTCCGTGTCGAATCCCAAACTCCGGTTGCTCAGATTCGCCGATCCGATTCGTACACAGCTGTCGTCGATGACACAGACTTTGCTGTGCACACTGATGCACCGGCCCTCTCGATCCGGCACGCGGGGATAATAGAGGGCAAGCCGGTGATGGCGATCGGCCGCGCGGAGACGTTTGAGCACCCTTCCCCGTAAGACATCCATCGTATGCTGCTCCAGCCATCCATCGCTGTTGGGATGCAGAATCATGACGATATCCGGCCCCTCCGCCTGACGTAACACATCGGACAATGTCTCGGTCAAGACGTTGGAGGTGAAGTATTGCGTTTCGATGTAGATGCATCGTCGAGCGGCTCGCAGGAGATCGATCAACAGCCGTTCCACTTCACGCACCGGCGGGTGGTCTGCTCCGGCCGGCATGGTGCGCGCAATGGCCACCTGAATCGCTTCCAAGTGAGGTCGAATCGAGACGGGCCACGGATCGTGGGTCATCGTGGGCTGAGGCGATATCGATCGTTCCCCTGTGGCGGTTTCCCATCGAACCCGCGCCAAGGTTCCCAACGCCGCCGCCGCCGCGCCATCGACCACCATCTGGACGTCGTGAAACGGACGGCACGGCGTACCATCGGGCAGCATCGCGCGGTCCGGATGATCCATTCGATGCTCGGACGTATCCCATCGGCATTGGGCAAAATCGAACCCGCCGACGAACGCGACGAGGTCATCCACCACGACGATCTTTTGATGGTGTGAAGCACCGACCGGATGGGTGCCGTCCTTCCAGAAATGAAGACGTCGGTGCGCCAAGAGATGTTTCGGAAGCCACCACTGCCGTTCCTTGAAATAAATCAGATGGAAGTCCCACACCAACACATAGATGTGCAACCGCTTTCGCCGCATGAGCAGTTCGTCCAGAAACGGCCCCAAGCGATCCGGATATCCATCAGAGGGACGATCGATCAGCATGCGTATACGCGTATCGAAGTCCCAGCCGAGAATGTGAATGGAGCGTTGGGCCGCCAACGCCGCCTCGCGAAACGCGGAGAAGTATTCTTGCCCATCGATCAGGAAAGCGGACCGGCGGGCATCCTCCACGCGCCAACAATTGCGCCCGGGCTCAAAAATCGGACCACGGTGAGGATGATCGGCCGGCTCGAGATGCTGAGGCGGCTGGTGAAACCGGAACGGGAATCCCGGTTCACTCAAACGGGATGTCGATTCTTTCATCGGATCAGCGTCGCTCTCTACGCCTGGCGTGACCTCGTTGTTCGATGCATATCAAATGCCCACTGCTGTTCTGGTGTCGGATTTGCCATCACATCTTGCTTCCCTGCTCTGTCTTTTGCTTCGCATCCTTCCCGTTTCCACAGAAGACATTTTGTCTGATCGGTTTCGCATCGTTGTGCCGGTCCACGGATGTCTTGTCCGGGGCAAGACATCCTGTCTGGATGTCATGGCGGTCTCCAACCGGGTTTCTTCTCTCCGCGGGATCCTTCTCAACACAATTCTCTGTTCTTTTAATAGAAGGCATGATCGCGCTACTGAGAGAGAGGGGGTCTGCATTTTGCAATCACCGGAGATGAATCGTTGTTGGAAATTCCAAATCCCTTCACACATTACCTTCACAAGGAGGATGGGTATGAACATGCGACGAAGTCTCACTTTCACGCTGATTGTCGGTGGAATATTACTCTGCGGAGGAACATCTCAGGCGGACCAATCCAAGAGTGGAACTCAAAAGAGTGGAACCCACTCGAGCGGCGCAATGGGGAGTGGATCAGGAGGCGGATCAGGCAGCACCGGTGGATCAAGCGGAAGCATGAACCAGGGTCATGAATCGTCGGGCAAGATGGGGCAGGATTCATCGGTGATCACCCCGGAAAACCCGGGCGGTATCGTGACGCGCGGAGGTAGAGGAGAAATCCCCAGTGACAGTAAGGTTGATCCCCTCAGTACCGACCAGAAGAAATCAGGATCCGGCTTCAGCGGCACGATCGACGATTCTCCCGGCGGAGCAGGATCTTCCGACTCAACTCGATCCTCCGGAGGAAAGGGATCTTCAGGAGGCATGGGATCATCCGGGGGAGCCGGTGGCAGTCGGTAGTACCTCGTCGCGTGGTAAATCTTCGATAACGACGAACTGAGGCAGGCGGAGAGGTTCCCCTGCCTCGGAGACTCACTCCCCATGACCCAGTCACAGACGATCGAAACGCCTCTTCCTTCGCTGGGTGGATCCCCCGATATTCGCCAAGGATCCATTCAGTTTATCGGAACGGCCACGGTGTTGATCCGTTATGCCGGTTTCACCGTTCTGACCGATCCCAACTTTTTGCATCGGGGGGAATATGTCCACCTCGGGTATGGGCTCCGATCTCGACGGTTGACCGAACCCGCGCTGGCTTTGACGGACCTGCCTCCCATCGATCTGGTCCTCTTGTCGCATTTACATGAAGATCATTTCGATCGGCGCGTCGAGCGAGATCTCGACCATACGGTGCCGATCGTCACGACAAGGCCTGCGGCGGCGGCCTTGGGGAAAAAAGGCTTTCGCCGCACCATCGGGTTGGAGACCTGGGCAAAGACCTCGTTCGTTCGAGACAACCGGCGGCTCACGATCGCCGGCATGCCTGGACGCCATGGTCCATGGCTGATTTCACGTTTATTACCGCCGGTCATGGGAAGCATGCTGGAATTCATGGAAGCGGACCGCGTGCTGTTGCGGTTGTACATCAGCGGGGATACGTTGCTCTATGGCCGGCTCGAGGAGGTCGTGCGCCGCTATACGTCCATCGATCAGGCGTTGATCCACTTGGGGGGAACCCGGGTGCTGGGGCTGCTTGTCACCATGGACGGCGCACAGGGCGTGGGCTTGTTGAAACTCTTGCGTCCGACGGTCGCCATTCCGATTCACTTCAACGATTACACGGTATTCAAATCGCCTCTCTCGGATTTCCAAGCCGAGGTTCGCCAGGCCAACCTCGACACCGAAATCCGGTACCTTCACCACGGTGACAGCTACGTCTTTGAAACTCCCGTCTCCGGGGAGCACCCCATGAAACCAGCCAGGTAAAGGAGATCGCGCTTATGCCGGAACAACAACGACCTCCTCAGCAACAACACCGACAACCCGGCCTCGAGTCCGAAATGACTCCGAAGCCGAAAGCGGAAGACCAAAAGCATCATGGCAAGGGAAAATTGAGCCAAAAGGTCGCCGTCATCACGGGAGGCGACAGCGGCATCGGGCGCGCAGTCGCCATTGCCTTCGCCCGTGAAGGAGCGGATCTCGCCGTCGCCTACCTCGACGAACACAAAGACGCGGAAGAAACCCGGCGTCTGGTCGAACAAGAGGGTCGGCGTTGCATCCTCATACCGGGGGACGTCGGGGACCACGAGCACTGCGTGAAGGCGGTCGGCACGGTGCTACGTGAGCTGGGGCGACTCGATATCTTGATCAACAATGCCGCTCAGCAGCAACCTCAAGACAGTCTCGACAAGATTACACCCGATCAGCTCGAACGCACGTTTCGCACCAATATCTTTTCCTATTTCTTCATGGCGCAGGCGGCATTGCCGCATCTGACGGAGGGCGCGAGCATCATCAACACCACGTCGGTGACCGCCTATAAAGGAAGTCCTCAACTGCTCGACTATTCGTCCACCAAGGGTGCGATCGTATCGTTCACCCGTTCGCTCTCGATGGCATTGGCGGAAAGGAAGATCCGCGTGAACGCGGTGGCTCCGGGACCCATATGGACTCCCTTGATTCCATCCACATTTCCTCCGGAGAAGGTGGCCACATTCGGGTCCGACGTACCATTGAAACGTGCCGGCCAGCCTGAGGAGGTGGCACCGAGTTACGTCTTCCTCGCCTCGGAAGACGCCTCATATATGACCGGACAAGTCCTGCATCCCAACGGAGGAACGGTCGTGAACGGTTAGTCGACTCCAAACCATCATTCGCGAAAGGAGACTTGTCATGCCGAAGCGCGGTTCAGACCGAACGAAAGCGAAGCCGTCGTCCAAAAAGAAGCCGTCCGACGCCATCCAGCTCTTGCAGGAGGATCACCGGAGGGTCGAAACCCTCTTCGATCAATTCCTCGACGCCGACGGTGGAAAAAGACAGCAGGTCGCCCAGCAGATTTTCCATGAGCTCGAGGTGCACAGCACCTTGGAGGAAGAGCTCTTTTATCCGGCGCTTCAGAGTCAAGGCGACTCCGCCGATTCGGCGCTGCTCGAAGACAGCGAAGACTTGGACGAAGGCGAGGACTCAACGGATACGTCGGATTCATCCGAGATGGATGCAACGGAAGTCGACCTTGAAGAAGACGCCGACACGCCGGATGAGGCCACCGACGACATGATTGCCACCGCCTATGACGAACATCGCGCGGTACGGGACATGATCGCGCAGCTCAAGCAGAAAGACGCGTCGAGCCCGGACTTTCGTCAAGGCATGATCGAATTACAGCAAGCGGTGGCCGACCATGTTTCGGCGGAAGAGGACGAAATGTTCGCCCAGGCTCAGCTGAGCGTGGACATCAAGATGCTGGGCGCTCAAATGCAGCAACGCAAACAGGAGCTTCTTTCCGAAGCCGCCTGAACGCCTCACGCTGACGGCCACCGCACGGCCGGCCGTGCGGTGGCCCCAACTCCTCGCCGCTAGGACACGCTGGGTAGCGGGTCTTTGTCGAGCAACGCGCGAGTGATCGCTTCGTACAGCTCTTCGGTCACGGATCCCTTCGACACGAACGACGCCGCTCCGGCACTCATCATCGCTTTGACGATCTGATGATCGTCATGAACGGACAAGGCCACGATGACGATCTGAGGGAAATGTTCATGGATGTGGCTTGTCGCAGTCACGCCGTCCATCACGGGAAGATTCACGTCCATGATCACGACGTCCGGCTGCAATCGTTCCGTCAACTCGACGGCTTGCTTTCCATCGGAAGCTTCCCCGATCACTTGAAACCGCTCATGCCCGTCCAAAAGGGTTTTGATCCCATGACGGACCATCACATGGTCATCGACCAGGAGGACTCGAGTGATCGCCGGTTTGCGCGGGTGCTGCGGAGCGGGCCCCGTAAGGGAATCGGCGGCCTGCTTTCTTCGTGGTTCATCACTGCGTGAACCGCGCGATTCCGGTGTCGCCGCCGGCTCGGGCCAATAAGGCACGGTGATGGAAGCTCTTGTGCCCCGGCCCGGCGTGGAGTGAATCTCGAATCGTCCTCCCATCGCGCTCATCCGCTCATGAATACTGAAGAGGCCGAACCTGGATGACGCCGCGTCGGGGGCGGTCACGGCAGCACTGTCAAACCCCTGCCCGTCATCGGTGACTGTGATGCGCAGTTCGGTGGGGGTGGTCTCCACTGCAACCACGGCGCGATTCGTCCCCCCATGTTTCACGACGTTGAGCAGCAATTCCCGAACGGACTGAAAGACCAAAATCGCCTGATCATCGGGCAAATTGATCCGATCCGCCTTGACCTGAACGTCCACCGCAAGCCCATGGGCGCGCATGTTCTCGGACAACCATTGCAGCGCGTGTGTCAAGCCGAATTCCTGCAAAGAAGGAGGGGCCAGATCCGCAATGAGCGTCCGCGTATACTGCAAGGAGTCTTGAAGAATATTGTCCAACTCCTGGAGCAGTTGAGATCCCGATGGCTCACTCGTGGACGCGGCGGCTCGTCTGAGCTTCATCCGGCCCACGACCAACAGCTGCGCGAGGTAGTCATGGAGGTCGCTGGCCAGCTTGCGGCGCTCCCGCTGTTCGGTCAGCGTCAGATCACTCGCCAAGGCACGCAACCGTTCTTGGGACAGCATCAGTTCTTTCGTCCGCGTCTCCAGTGCGGCATGGGCGGTGCGGTTATCGTCGCGCAATCGCTTCCGCTCGAGCGCCTGTTTGACGGCGGAACCCAGCCGATCGATGCGATCCTTCATGATGTAATCCGCGGCCCCATGATGCAACAAGGCGACGGCTTGTTCTTCGCCGATGGAGCCCGACACGATGACAAAGGGAATATCCAGCCGGCGCCTCTGTAGATGCATGAGGGCTCCTAATGCGTCGAAACTCGGCATCGTATTGTCGGAAAGTATCAGCTCATACGGCCGATCGAGACGCTTAAGAAACTCTTCCTCCGTATCCACCCGATCCCAGACGGGGTCGAACCCGGCACGTTTCAGCTCCCGCACCATCAATTCTGCATCCGTGTCCAGATCTTCCAACAGCAAGACGCGCAACGGCTGTGCCATACGACCCTCCGCATATGCCAATTGATCTCTCGTGCTCATCAAGGCGACTGATTCATGACAAGCCAGTACAGGTTCAACTGTTTCACGGCCTCGACGAATTGATGAAAGTCCACCGGCTTCACGATATAGCTGTTGACGCCCAGCTTGTAGCTCTCGACGACGTCCTGTTCTTCCCGCGACGACGTCAACACGACGACGGGAATGGATCTCGTTCGGTCGTCGCTCTTGCAGCGGCGGAGCACTTCCAGCCCGTCGACTTTCGGAAGTTTGAGATCCAACAGAATCAATTTCGTCTGGTCGCACGGGCTGTACTCGACATACTCCCCCCCGCCGAACAGACAGTCCAACGCTTCCGCCCCGTCCCGCACCACATGAATATGGTTGGCAAGGTGATACTGTCTGAACACACGCAAGGTCAATTCAATGTCACTCTCATTATCCTCGACCAGCAAGACTGAGATGTGTTCCGGCACGGTCATGCTCATGGTCCCTCTCGAGCGTGAAATAGAAGATCGCTCCTTCGTTTAATCGTCCTTCGGCCCATACCCGTCCTCCGTGGCGCTGGACGATTCGGTGGACGAGCGCGAGCCCCACGCCGGTCCCCTCGAACTCCTCCGCCCGATGCAGCCGCTGGAAGACGCCGAACAGTTTGCCGGCATACTGTTGATCGAATCCCACCCCATTGTCTCGAATCCAATACACCACGCTGCCGGGCTGCTGTGTGTCTTCATGCCATCCGATCTCGATCAGGGACCGCGGACGAGGACGGGAATATTTCAATGCGTTGGAGAGGAGGTTGGTCCATACCTGCTTGATCAGCCGACGATCGGCCAAACATTTCGGCACGTCTTCCACGATCAGCTCCGCCTCACGCTCGTGATCCTGCCGCCGCAGTTCCAGCCACGCTTCACGGATAACCCGCTTGATATCCACCGTCTGTCGGTTGAGCGTCGACCGCGACAGCCTGGAAAACTCCAGCAGGTCGTCGATGAGCTCACCCATGCGCCCCGCGCTCTTCTGGATGATGTTCACATATCGCCGTGCTTCGGGCGGAAGCGACGGTCCGAAGTCTTCGACCAGCACCTTGGCGAATCCGTCGATCGACCGCAACGGTGCGCGGAGATCGTGCGAGACGGAATAGCTGAATGCCTCCAATTCCTTATTGGCCTCCCGTAGCGCGCGCTCGTTTTGCTTGTGTTCGGTGATATCGTGAGCGATGGACGAAATACCGAGAATCGTTCCGGACGCGTCCGTAATGGGCGACAACGTCAGCGACACGTCTATGGAATGCCCGTTTTTGTGCCGCCGCACGGTTTCGCGCTGCTCGATGCGTTCGCCCATGCGGACACGGGCCAAAATCTGCTCTTCTTCCTGCACACGATCCGGAAACAGAAGAGTCGTCACGGGTTGCCCGATGATTTCTTCGGCCTTGTATCCGAACAGACGTTCGGCCCCGCCGTTCCACGTCATGATGGTCCCATCAAGACTCTTGCTGAGGATGGCATCGGTCGATGATGTGACGATGGCGGCAAGATAGGCCGTGGCCTGTTCGGCGCACTTTCGCTCCGTTACATCGCGGATAACGACGGCATGCGCGTGCAATGTCGCCTTTTCGTTGCGCAATGCCGTGATCATCACGTTGGCGACGAACCGTACGCCGCATTTTTTCATCATCTGCCGGTCGATCTCGGTCCGAGCCGCTTGTCCCGCCGCCGTCTCCAGCGCCTGATGCAAATCAGTCTCCGCTTGGTCCGAAGCCGCGGGAGGATACAAGCATGCGTAGGGCCGGCCGATGATTTCTTCACCGGCATATCCCGTCAGACGCTGCGCCCCGCTGTTCCAGGTGGTGATCTTGCCGTCGGCATCCAGCAAGAAAATCGCATAATCTTCTATTCCTTCGACCAACAGCCGGAATCGCTCCTCACTCTGCCGCCGGGCCTGTTGCTTGGCCCATTCTCGAAGTTGGAACAATTCCACGAATGCGTTTACTTTATGCCGCAGAACATCGGACATGACGGGCTTGACGAGATAGTCAACGGCTCCGCTTGAAAGTCCCCGCACGACGTCTGCCTCCATGGTGTCCACACCCGAGAGAAAGATGATCGGTGTGAAGCGGGAACGGTCCCGTTGGCGGATCAATTGCGCCAACTCCAAACCGTCCATGTGTGGCATCCGCACGTCCAAAATAATGACCGCACAATCATGGCGTAACAGATGACGTAACGCGTCCTGGCCGGTCTGCGCCGTCAGGACCATACGACCGGGTCCCTCAAGGAGGGCCTTCATGGCGATCAGAATGTTCGGATCGTCATCGACGAGCAGAATAGGCGCCGGAATCGCCGTGAGCGCGGAAATGTCCGGCATGTCCTTGGGCGAGACGACCGTTTTCATGGAGGCGTTCACCAACATTTTTGATACATGCCGACTGTCAGCGCCGTACCGTCTTCTTTCCAAAGAGCCAGATGCGCATGAGAGAGAGGAGCTCTTCCGTATTGACCGGCTTGGCGATGTAATCGGAAGCACCGGCCTGCAGACATCGTTCGCGATCTCCCTTCATGGCCTTGGCCGTCAAGGCCAAGATCGGGAGCAGCCGATGGACCGGATTCCCACGAATCCTCCGCATCGTTTCATAACCGTCCATTTCGGGCATCATGATATCCATGAGCACCATATCGAGATCGGGGTCCGACTCGACTCGTTGGATGGCTTCCTGCCCTGTTTCACAACTTGTCACGACCATGCCGTGTAGCTCGAGCAAGCTCGTCAAGGCGAAGATATTGCGGACGTCATCGTCTACGACCAGGATTTTCTTCCCGATGAGCGAGTCGTCGCTTCGGCGCACCCGATCGAGCATCGCTTTTTTCTCCGGCGGCAATTGTGTCGTGAGTAGGTGCAGGAACAGCGTGGCTTCGTCCAACAACCGTTCCGGCGACTGCACGCCCTTGAGGACGATGCTCTGGGAGAGTTGCCGGAGCCGCAACTCCTCTTCTTCGGTCAACTCCTTACCAGTAAATACGATGACCGGCAAATCCTGTAACGAAGAGTCTTGACGAATGCGCTCAAGGATATCGAATCCGGACATGTCCGGCAGGCGCAAATCAAGCACGACGCAGTCGAACGGTTGCTGCGTGAGAAGCCGCCACGCGTGGGCGCCATCCCCAGCCGCCGTAATGTCCACGTCGTGATGTCCGAGCAGCATGGTCAAACTGTGACGTTCGACGTCATTGTCTTCAACCAACAACAATTGCTTGCGGCGTGGTTGCGTGAATGCCGTCAATCGATCCAAGGCCTCTCCCAACTCTTGAGTCGTCGCCGGCTTCATAATATAAGCGTATGCCCCGTGGCCGAGGCCGTGTACCCGTTCTTCCTCGACGGTCAGGATCTGAACCGGGATGTGGCGCGTCTCCGGATCCTGTTTCAGATGGCTCAACACCGTCCATCCCAACATGTCCGGGAGAAAGATATCGAGCGTAATGGCGAGCGGGCTGTATTGACGAGCCAGTGAAAGCGCCAGCCGTCCATGCGCGGTCACGATACCTTTGAAGCCTTTCTCGCGGACCAACCCAAGCAGCACTCTCGCATAGTGGGGATCGTCTTCCACGATCAAGATGGCGGGTTCGCCGGGAACCAGTGTCTCGCGGTCGTCGGGAACATCGTCGAATCGCTCGGCTTGTTGGACCAACACTTGTTGGACCAGGGAGGAAGCCACTCCCTTCGTTCGTGAATCCCCATGCACGGTGCCGACTGTGTCTCCCATATACGTCTCGGGTAGATACAGCGTAAACGTGCTGCCTTCATCGGGCACGCTGGTGAGTCGGATTTCTCCCCCCAAGAGCATGGCCAATTCCCGGCTGATGGCGAGGCCAAGACCGGTTCCGCCGTATCTCCGGCTCGTCCCGGCTTCGGCTTGTTGAAACGCTTCGAACACGATCTTTTGTTTTTCTTGCGGGATGCCGATGCCCGTGTCCTGCACCTCGAACGCGATCACGGAAGGAACGGTCGCGAGGATAGGGTGGTCCAAACTCCATCCCGTCATCGCTCGTCTGATTCGGAATGTCACGTGTCCTTGCGAGGTAAATTTGAAGGCATTGGACAATAGGTTTTTCAACACTTGCTGCAACCGCTTGAAGTCGGTGACCATGCTTTTCGGAAGGCTCGCATCGATCTCGACATTGAACGCCACATGCCGGGAATCGGCGACGTGCCGGAAGCCCCGCTCCGCCGCTTCGCGAACTCTCAGGAACGGAACCTGTTCAGGCTCCACCGTGACGGTGCCCGATTCGATCTTGGAAAGATCGAGAATGTCGCTGATCAAATTGAGCAGATCCGCGCCGGCTGCATGGATGTTCTTGGAGAATTCCACCTGTTTGGGAGTGAGATTGCGCTCAGGGTTGTCGCCGAGCTGCTGCGCCAGGATGAGAATGCTGTTGAGAGGAGTTCTCAGCTCATGAGACATATTGGCGAGGAATTCAGACTTATACTTGGAGGCGAGGGCGAGCTCGCCGGCTTTTTCCTCCAATGCGAACCTCGCTTGTTCGATCTCGCGGTTTTTTCGTTCAACTTCGGCATTCTGCTCCGCCAACTGTTGCGCTTTGTTGGCCAATTCTTCGTTGGTTTGCTGAAGCTCCCGTTGCTGTGTTTGCAGCTCGCCGGCCAACTTTTGGGATTGCTGCAGCAATCCCTCGGTTCTCATCGTCGCTTCGATCGTATTCACGACCACCCCAATGGTTTCCGTCAGCTGCCCGATGAGCGCCATATGGGTCGGGGTAAATTCGGCCAGGGACGCCAACTCGATCACCGCCTTGGTCTGTCCTTCGAACAAGACGGGTAACACGACCAGCATCCGTGGCGTCGCCTCTCCCAGGCCGGAGCGAATGGTCACGTAGTTGGAGGGAATGTCCGTCAGCAGCAGTCGACGCTTTTCCTGGGCGCACTGGCCGACCAGGCCGTTCCCCAGAGGAATGTTGCGGCTCACATGAAGCGGCTGATCGGATGCATAACTGGCCAACGGCTTCAGGACCGCCGTGCCGTCCATCGTTTCCATTTGATAGACGACTCCGTACTGGGCGTTGACGAGCTGAGTCAACTCCGACAACAACATCTCTCCCACCGTCACCAGATCCCGCTGGCCTTGCATCATACGGCTAAACTTGGCCAGGTTGGTTTTCAGCCAATCCTGCTCCGTGTTCTGATCGGTGGTGGCGCGAAGCGTTCGAATCATCGCGTTGATATTGTCCTTCAACTCCGCCACTTCTCCGCGAGCCTGCACCTGGATGGAGCGGCTTAAGTCCCCTTGCGTCACCGCAGTCGCGACTTCGGCGATGGCACGAACCTGCGTCGTCAGGTTGGCGGCGAGAAGATTGACGCTCTCCGTGAGGTCTTTCCATGTCCCGGCCACGCCGGGAACTGCGGCTTGCCCGCCCAACTTGCCTTCCGTTCCTACTTCGCGGGCCACGCGGGTGACTTCCGACGCGAATCCGCCGAGCTGGTCCACCATTCGATTGATGACGTCTTTGATCTGGAGGATTTCCCCTCGCACCTCGACCGTGACCTTGCGGGTCAGATCGCCGTTCGCGATCGCCGTGGCCACTTTGGACATGTCCCGCAGTTGAACCGTCAGATTACTCGCCATCGCATTGACGTTATCGGTGAGATCCTTCCACGTTCCCGCGACCCCCGGCACGACCGCCTGCCCGCCCAGTTTGCCCTCCGTCCCCACTTCCCGGGCCACTCGGGTGACTTCCGCTCCGAAGCTTCGCAACTGGTCCACCATCGTATTGATCGCCTCTTTGAGCTGGAGGATCTCTCCCCGCACGTCGGCCGTGATCTTTTTGGACAAATCACCGCTGGCGACGGCAAAGGTGACATCGGCGATGTTCCGCACTTGGCCGGTCAGGTTGCTGGCCATCGAATTGACGCTGTCGGTCAGGTCCTTCCAAGTCCCGGCCACACCGGGAACGGCGGCTTGGCCGCCGAGCTTGCCATCGGTTCCCACCTCACGGGCCACCCGGGTGACCTCCGCGGCGAAGGCGTTCAATTGATCCACCATCGTATTGATGGTGTCCTTCAATTGGAGTATTTCACCATGGACATCCACCGTGATCTTCTTCGAGAGATCGCCGTTCGCCACGGCGGTGGTCACCTCGGCGATGTTCCGCACTTGGCCGGTCAGGTTGCTGGCCATCGAATTGACGCTGTCGGTCAGGTCCTTCCAAGTCCCGGCCACACCTGGGACGGCGGCTTGGCCGCCGAGCTTGCCTTCCGTCCCCACTTCCCGAGCGACTCGGGTGACTTCCGCGGCAAAACTGCGGAGCTGATCCACCATCGTGTTGATGGCCTCTTTCAGCTGCAGGATTTCGCCGCGCACATCGACCGTGATCTTTTTGGACAGATCCCCGTTCGCCACGGCGATCGTCACATCCGCGATATTTCTGACCTGGGCGGTGAGGTTGCCGGCCATGAGGTTGACGCTTTCGGTCAAATCCTTCCACACACCACTCACATCACGAACCTGCGCCTGCCCTCCCAGCTTGCCCTCCGTCCCCACTTCTCGCGCCACGCGGGTGACCTCCGCCGCGAAGCTTCGCAACTGGTCCACCATCGTGTTGATCGTATCCTTGAGCTGGAGAATTTCACCGTGGACATCCACCGTGATTTTTTTCGACAAATCCCCCTTGGCCACGGCAATGGTCACCTCGGCGATGTTGCGCACTTGGCCGGTCAGGTTGCTGGCCATCGAATTGACACTGTCGGTCAAATCCTTCCAGACGCCGCTCACATCGCCGACTTGCGCCTGCCCTCCCAGCTTGCCTTCCGTTCCCACTTCTCGCGCCACGCGGGTGACCTCCGCCGCGAAGCTTCGCAACTGGTCCACCATCGTGTTGATGGCCTCTTTCAGCTGCAGGATTTCGCCATGGACATCCACCGTGATCTTTTTGGACAGGTCCCCGTTCGCCACGGCAATCGTCACGTCCGCGATGTTGCGCACTTGGCCGGTCAGGTTGCTGGCCATCGAATTGACGCTGTCGGTGAGGTCCTTCCAGGTCCCGGCGACTCCCGGCACGACCGCCTGTCCGCCCAGTTTTCCTTCGGTCCCGACCTCGCGCGCCACCCGCGTGACTTCCGCCCCGAAGCTTCGCAACTGGTCCACCATCGTATTGATCGCTTCTTTGAGCTGGAGAATCTCTCCCCGTACGTCGGCCGTGATCTTTTTGGAGAGGTCGCCGTTCGCCACGGCGGTGGTCACGTCCGCGATGTTGCGTACTTGGTTGGTCAGGTTGCTGGCCATGGAATTGACGTTTTCGGTCAAATCCTTCCACGTTCCGGCGACTCCCGGCACGACCGCCTGCCCGCCCAGTTTCCCTTCGGTCCCGACCTCGCGCGCCACCCGCGTGACTTCCGCGGCAAAACTTCGTAATTGATCTACCATCGTATTGATGGTGTCTTTGAGCTGGAGAATCTCTCCCCGCACGTCGACCGTGATCTTTTTGGAGAGGTCGCCGTTCGCCACAGCGGTGGTCACATCCGCGATGTTGCGCACTTGGCCGGTCAGATTGCTGGCCATCGCATTGACGCTGTCGGTGAGGTCCTTCCAGGTCCCGGCGACTCCCGGCACGACCGCCTGTCCGCCCAGTTTTCCTTCGGTCCCGACCTCGCGCGCCACCCGCGTGACCTCCGCCCCGAAGCTTCGCAACTGGTCCACCATCGTATTGATCGCTTCTTTGAGCTGGAGAATCTCTCCCCGTACGTCGGCCGTGATTTTTTTGGAGAGGTCGCCGTTCGCCACTGCGATCGTAACTTCCGCGATATTTCTCACCTGATTAGTGAGGTTGCTGGCCATGGAATTGACGTTTTCGGTCAAATCCTTCCACGTTCCGGCGACTCCCGGCACGACCGCCTGCCCGCCCAGTTTCCCTTCGGTCCCGACCTCGCGCGCCACCCGCGTGACTTCCGCGGCAAAGGCATCCAGTTGGCGGACCATTTCATTGACGGTTCGTGCGGTGGTGAGGAATTCACCCTTGAGATGATGATCTTCCGTCTCCAGCGAGACGGTTTGCGTCAGATCCCCTTTTGCGACACCGCCGATCACGCGGGCCATGTCGTTCATGGGACGCACGAGGTCGTTGATGAGGCCGTTGAACGCTTCAATCTCGGACTTCCAAGCTCCCGTGGCGTCCGGAATCGATACGCGTTCGGACAGCCGACCTTTTTTCCCCACTACATGACTGACCCGTTTGATTTCCTCGATGATTTTTTCGTTGTGCTCGATAATGGCATTCAATTCGTCGGCTATTTTCCCGCCGATGCCGGTCCACTCCACGGGAACCTGTACGGAGAAGTCTCCCCTCCGCACCGACTTCAAGACCTGCAAAAGTACCCTTGGATCCAGCACTTCTTCAGCGAGGGAGTGACTCACCGATGACTTCCTTTTCGGCGCTCTATCTTTTCTGGGCTTTGCGGAGGTCGCTGCAGTGCTCACATTTCGTCCCTCAAGAAGCATCTGCGTTGTAGTGGAGGGCAAGACAAATGAAAACTAGGGATATCCCCAGCATGCTGTTCTCACTCGCCAACCGGGGACTTGGAGGCAGTCGTGGTTTCCGGAGAGCAACCTGCTCCGAGGAAACCACGATCCTCTATGTGGCAGGTATCACGTCACGCGGCTTTGTTTTGGCCGGATTGAGAGGGACCGCCCTTTTCAGCCCGCGGTGAAGAGGCAGTCTGCGGCCCCGCCTCACCGCCACCGATAGGAATCTCTTTCCGCCGTTGCGTCGTCTCCGGTACCGGCACCGTCACGGTCAGAATTCCATTCTCAAAGGTCGCCTGGGCTTGATCGACTTCCGCATCGCCAGGGATCGGGATGGTACGGACAAAGGCCCCGTAGCTTCGTTCGGATCGATAGATACCGCCTTGCCGATCTTCCTCTTCCCGTTTGCGCTCGCCGCTGATGGTCAATCCCTCCTCGGTAAGTTGGACCTTGATGTCTTCTTTGCGAAGACCGGGCAGCTCGGCGCAGATACTCAAATGTCCGTCTTTCTCTTTCACCTCGATCGGCGGCGACCATAAACCGGTCGATGAAGAACCCCAGCCCGCACCGGATCCTGCGCCTTCGAAGAACCGATCCATGTCTTCCGTGAACCGGCGCATCAGTTCAAAGGGACTCGCGGAAAAGAAATCGCGCGGCGTCAGAGAGAACAATGATGAACCGTGGCGACTTACGCTTCCTTCCCCCCGGGACGCGGGCATGCCGAACGAGCGCGACTCCTGACCCTGCTGTTGACCGCTCTGCTCTCCGCCTTTTTTGACTGCCACATCCGCCATGATAGCCTCCTTTTTTACATAGGAATTGATGTAGGAAGTTCGTCAAGGCGTAGGGATAATGCAAACGGCCGACAGACGCGACTGGTCATCTCCCTAGAAATGGATGGAGGAGGGCGGGTAAGGCCCTGGTTCGGCGTTTAAGCGCGTAACCGTTGCGAGTTGCACGCGACGATCGCCGCAGTGAGTTCCTCGGGGAGGCATCCCTTGGTCAAGAGCGTCTCGGCACCGACCGCAATCATCTCGTTTCTTGTCAATTCGTCCGCATGCACTGAGAACCCAATCACCGCCACCTGGGGATGCAGCCTCTTGAACCGCTTCGTCGTTTCGATGCCGCTTATGTCGGGGAGATTGATGTCGGTGAGGATCACGTCGGGAGCGAGGTTGGCCGCCAGTATCAGAGCTTCTTCGCCGGTGCGTGCCTCGCCGACCACACGAATGCGGTCGTCGGCCGCCAGCAGGTCCCTCACCCCTTGACGCACGAGGTTGTGATCGTCCACCAGAAGAACGCGGACAGGTAAGACGCGAGGCATGACGCGCGAGGCGTCCGAAGATCCTTCCCCCCTTAACGCCTTACCTATTCCGGTTTTTCGGAGAGGTAATACGAGCGTGACCGTCGTACCACGTCCTAGCTCTGATACGACCTCGACTCGGCCGTCCATCGCGCGGAACCGTTCCTTGACACTGACGAGCCCAAGATGGCCTGGCTCAACGGATCGTTGCGAGGCATCGGGCTTCAGTCCCTTGCCTTTGTCCTCAACCGCCACACGCAATTGCTCGTCGTCCAGCGTCACGACCACCGTCGCCTGATCGACGCCCGCATGTTTCAACACGTTGAACAACAGCTCGCGCACCGCTTGGAACACCACCACCGCCTCTTCTTCCGGCAACGGCACGGACGCACAATCGGCCTTCACGTCCACCCTCAATCCGTCCTTTTGAAATCGCTCCCCAAGCCACGTAAGTGCGGCCGGCAAACCGGAGTCTTGAAGCGACGGCGGACTCAGCTCGGCGATGAGGGTGCGGGTATAGTTCAACGCCTGTTGAAACACCTGGTCCAAGTCGTCCACCAGCGTCACGCCGGCCGGTGAGGGCGGCCCTTGTTTCTTGAGCATCTTGGTTTTCATTTCCCCCACGACCAACATCTGGGCGAGGTAGTCATGGAGGTCCCGTGCCAGTTTGCGGCGTTCGCGTTGCTCAGTGAGGCTCAATTGCGAGGTGACCGCCATCAACCGTTCTTGTGTCATCAGCAATTCACTCGTCCGCTCCCGCACACGGATTTCCAGCTCGTCCTTCCATCGGCGCAACTGCTCCTCGCTGTCGCGAAGCGTCTCATTCGAGGCACGCAAGTCGTTCATCAATCGGGCCCGGTCAAGAGTTGTCGCGATGAGATCGCAAATGGCTTGCACCATCTGCATATCACCGTCGCGAAAACGGACACGACGGCGTGACACGAAGGCCACCGTCCCCAGCAGCTGTCCCCGCGCCAATAGAGGGAAGCCGGCATAACTGGTGGCGCCGGCCGCATGAAGTATTTCGCAGCCGGGATGGTGGGAATGCTGTAAATCCTCGACAAGCAGCAGCTGACGCGATTCCGCGACTCGTCCGCACATGAGCTCCCCGAATCGCATGGTGGCGAAGAGGTTGCGTTCTTGCTCGGTGATCCCGCCCGAGGTGCGAAGCCGCAAGAGAGGGGATTCATTGTCCAGTCGATAATGGTAAAACATCTCCATGTCGATCAGCTCGGCGATCTCGACAAAGATGTTTTCGAGCAGCTCCTGAGGGTCTTCGCTAAGAATCAAATGTCGTGAGGTACGAGCCAGCAGATCGAGTTGCCGAGTCCGTTGTTGAACCGTCTCTTCGGCCTGTTTGCGCTCGGTGAAATCTTCAGCCACACCCGCGACTAACTTCCCGATGCCAAGGGGTTTGCCGCGGTCACGTACCCAGCGGACTGTCCCATCCGGTCTGATGATTCGATATTCTTCATCGTAGGTTCCGGCATAGATGTCCCGAAAGAAATGGGTCCGTACGCGCTCCTGGTCGTCCGGATGAATCGCGTCGATCCAGACGGCAAACTGTTCATAGAGGGCTCCGAGGTCACGTCCCCAGATCTCGATAAAGGCCGGGCTCGCATACATCAGCTTGCGGCTCTCAGGATCGGAGATCCAAAACACATCACCGACGGTTTCTACCAACGACCGGAACCGCGCCTCACTCTCACGCACAGCCACTTCCGCTTCTTTGATCGCCGTGATGTCTGGACTACTGCCGACATGACCGAGAAAATCTCCCGTCGCCGAAAAGCGGGGCGCTCCGCGCGAATCAATCCAACGCCAGGTCCCATCCGCGGTTCGCACTCGTGCCTGAGAACGGAAGGGAGCCTGTTCGCGTATGGCCTTAAGATAGTCACCGATATAGCGGTCTGAGTCCTCTGGATGGACGAGGAGTTCCCACTTTGGCCCGCGCACTTCTTCGGTCGTCACCCCGAAGAATCTGCAATAGGCAGCGTTCACGAATTCCAGACCCTCAAGGTTGGTGACCCAGATCGGTTCAGGTGATTGATCAGCCAACACACGGAACCGTTCCTCACTTTCCTTCAGCGCTGCCTCGTGCCGTTTCCGTTCGGTGATGTCCCGCTTCATACCCACGTAACAAAGCACTTCTCCTTTGTCGTCGTAGATGCCGAAGGCCGACAGGGCGATATCCACCCATTGGCCGTCTTTGCGGCGAGAGCGAACATCTCCTTGAAACCGCCTGGTATCGATCAACTCTCTGACAATTCTTTGGAAAACTTCTTCTCCCACATGAATGGCCGGAGTTTTTCCGATCAGATCTTCGTCCGCATATCCCAGGATGGTGCGATGGGCAAGGTTTTGTTCGACGTACTTGGCATTCGGGTCGATGATGGCGATACCGTCGGTAGCGGCGGTCATGATCATCCGGTATTGCGCGAGCTTGTCTTCCGCCTGCTTCCGCGGGGTGATGTCTTGCACCACCCCCGTCATGCGCACGGCATGGCCGGCCTCGTCATAGAAGAACCGGCCTTTGGCCGTCATCCAATGGACGCTACCGTCCGGATGGACGAATCGGTAGTCGTCCGAGTAAGATTCTTTGCGAGCGGCCATTAAGCTTTGAACGTTATTCCATACTCTCGGACGATCGTCCGGATGGAGGATCTCCGAGAATGCGTCGATTTTTCCGCTGAACCCGCCCGGCACCATGCCGGCCAGCCGTTCGTGCGCGCCGAACCATTGCAGCGTACCGTTGGCGATGTCCCAGTCCCACAGCCCGCAGTCCGCCGCGCTCGTGGCCTCGGCAAACTGCTGCTCCGTCCGGCGTAATCGTTTCTCACGGTCCAACAGCCGCAACAGGGCCTTCACGGTCGCCAGCAATTCCAGCGGATCGATAGGCTCGATAAGATAACCATCGGCACCGCCATCGAGTCCCGCCGCAAGATCCAACTTTGAGGTGCGTGCAGCGGAGACCTGCATCACCATGATGGGAATGGTCTCGTAGTCAGCCTTCAGTCTCCGGCAGACTTCGACGCCGTCGATGCCGGGCAAACTGACATCGAGCACGATCAAGTCCGGTTGATGTGAGACAGCCAAGATCAGCGCCTCTTCCCCGGTGGAGGCTTCAATAATCTGATAGCCGACTTGACTGAGTATCCGGCGGCGGGCGTAACGAACCGGCTCGGCATCGTCGACGATCAAAATCAAGGCGTTCTGCCGATCCCGACCCATTGTATGTTCCTGCTAGGAAAAGGAGGTATGAGCTACGTGCATAGGCATCTTCGGCCTGGCCGTGCGATCCCCTGCGTTCGAAGCGATGAGATGGAAATGTTTAGAACACCTTTCTAATGAAAAGCAATGCTGAAATAAGCTAGGGACATCCCCTGCTAAACATATTCTTCTTACGAACCACGGCTTATTCTCTTATTACGTACGACGTCCTGTAGTGCTTCCCTGAAATCAAGCCACCTGAGTTACTTGTTGCGCCCGATATTGGACGAGGCTTCGATAGCCCAACGCTTGATGCGGGCGCTC